>JAJISG010000001.1 GCA_022848835.1 Thermoplasmatota archaeon
CCCCACCTCTCCCAAGGAAGATTCTCGAGAAGAAATAGAGGCTATAGGCGAAGGTGAGGCCGCCGCCGATGACCGCCAGGAAGGGTGCCCAGATAAGCCCACTCTCGAGAGCCGCCTCATAGAAGACCTCCTTGCTAAGAAACCCTCCCAGCGGCGGAAGACCGGCCATCGACAGGGCGGCGAGGCCACACGCCACTGCCGTAATAGGCATCCTCCGCCTCAAACCCCCCAGCTCCCGAATGTTCGTCAGCCCCGTAACCAACATGACTGTCCCGGCAACGAGAAAGAGAGCTGATTTCATTAGAGCGTGGTTCAGCAGGTGAAAGAGCCCGGCCCCCTGACCAGTGAGAGTCGCTATTCCGAAGGCGGAGGTCAGGAGGCCTAGCTGGCTGATCGTACTATAGGCGAGTATCCTCTTGAGGTCCACCGACCTGATGGCCTGGAGACCCCCCAAGATCTTCGTGGCAGTGCCCAGTGGGATGAAAATCAGCTCCCAGCCGCCGGAGACCATCGTTGGAAGAAAGCGCGCCAGGAGGTAGATTCCAGCCTTCACCATGGCGGCCGAGTGGAGGTAAGCGCTGACTGGAGTGGGAGCTACCATCGCATCCGGAAGCCAGACGTGGAGAGGGAACTGGGCGGATTTGGCGGCAACGGCCACCGCGAAGAGCGTGAGGGTGGGTAAGAGGAGTCCGCCGGCTCGGAGGGCATCACCTGACTGCAACACCGCCTCCAGGTTGAAGGAGCCTACGACGGAACTCATCAGAATGAAGGAGACTAGGAGGGCGAGACCTCCCAGGCTCGTTATCAGAAGGGCCTTCAGTGCGGCTGCGACCGACCGACCATCCTCTCTTCGATAGCCGATGAGTAGGAAGGAGATCAATGTGGTGAGCTCCCAGAAGACGAATAGGAGGATCAGATCTCCCGCGAGGACCAATCCGAGCATGGACCCCATGAAAAGGGACATGTAGGTGTAGAATCGGGAAGTGCCCGCCTCATGGGCCATATAGCCGTGGGAGTAGATCAGAATCAGGGACCCCACGCCTGTGATTAGTGCTGAGAAGATCAAGGTCAGGGCGTCGAGTCTCAGGACGAAAGAGATGCCAGCCGAAGGGATCCAGGGGTACTGTATTACAGAGTCGCCCCCCACCATCCAAACCACAAGCAGGATTAGGAAGGAGGCTGCACCCGTGGCAGAGGCGATGAGGGAGGCGGATCTAGGTCTGAGTCTCTCCAAGAGAGGCGAGAGAAGAGCGGATATGAATGGTAGTCCCAAAGCCAGCAACAACCAGGATTCAAGTTCCAAGGACATCACTCCAGGTTTCTTGCCCGGGACCTCTGATGGCAATCACGGGTTCTCTTAAATAGGTGTGTCGGCCGACCTGAATTGCCAAGCCTTTTGAATCGAGCCACCATACTCGGGAACAGATGCTGATACTCACCAGCCGAGACCTGGAGGAAATACTGGACATGCGAGCCGTCATTGACGCGGTGGAGAGAGGGCTGGTAGAACAAGCCCGGGGCACCGTCACCATGCCTCCAAGGCACGCCATCCCCATCGAGGAGGATGGGATGACTTTCGTCATGACCTCCTATCTTGCCGGAATGGGCTCGCTGGCCGTAAAGGTGGTCTCCAACTTCCGAGGAAATC
>JAJISG010000010.1 GCA_022848835.1 Thermoplasmatota archaeon
ATAAAATCATCATCCTGGCCACCACAACCAGCACCAGGGATTCAGGGCTCCTCGATATCCTGATCCCAGTTTTCCACAAGGAGACCGGCTACATCGTCAAGACGATTGCTGTCGGAACGGGCAAGGCGTTAACCATGGGGAAGCGGGGAGATGCCGACGTCCTGATGACCCACGCCCCTACCTCCGAGATGCAGCTCATCAAGGAGGGATGGCTGACCCATCGAACTCAGTTCATGCACAACGACTTCGTCATCATCGGACCGGTGGCTGACACCGCTCGGGTGAGGCACGCCTCAGACGCAGCTGGCGCCCTAAAGCAGATCGCCGAGGCCAGGGCAGGTTTTGTCTCGCGCGGGGACAATTCCGGGACGAACAAGAACGAGAGGACCCTCTGGAAGACTGCCAGACTTGCCCCCCAGGGGAGCTGGTACATAGAGACTGGCCAGGGGATGGGAGCAACGCTTCGCATTGCCAGCGAGAAAAATGCGTATACCCTCACCGATCGCGCCACCTTCCTCAATCTCCAGAAGACCCTGGCGTCCAGGATTCTCTTCGAAGGAGACCCGTTACTCCTTAATAAGTACAGCGTCATGCTGGTCAACCCGGCCAGGCACTCCCGGGTGAACGCCGAGGGGGCCAAATCGTTTCACTCGTGGGTACTGAGCGATGAGGCACGAAATATTATCGCGGACTACGGCAAGGACCGGTTCGGCCAGCCCCTCTTCTTTCTCGACCCGATTCGGTAGGGGGCCTGCTAGGGAGGGACGACTATGGACCTGATCCTGGACGGTATCATCCGAGCCTTACAGCTTATGTTAAGTGGAGACCCCGAGGTTTGGCAGATTACCTTCCTTTCCCTGAAGGTCTCCGGGATAGCCACCTTCCTCTCCCTATTGCTAGGAATCCCCCTCGGGACCTTCCTGGCCCTGGTTAGATTTCCTGGAAGGAGTCTGTTGGTGAGTCTTGTCAACACAGGCATGGGCCTCCCCCCCGTGGTGGTGGGCCTCTTCATCAGCATTATGCTCTGGCGGAGCGGGCCTATGGGCTTCCTCAACCTGATGTACACGCTGACCGCGATGGTCATTGCCCAGGTGGTGATCGCCTTTCCCATTGTCGCTGGCCTTACCATGGCCTCATTCCAGTCCCTCAACCCCAAGTTGAGGTTGCAACTCCTGGGCATCGGCGCCTCCAGACCACAAATGCTTTGGCTCCTCTGCAAGGAGGCGCGCCTCCCCCTCCTCGCTGCGGTCATGGCCGGCTTCGGTGGCGTTATCTCCGAGGTGGGCTCGGTCATGATGGTTGGGGGAAACATTAAAGGGCAGACCCGGGTCCTCACCACTGCGACCGTCTTAGAGACGCAGATGGGAAACTTCGGGACCGCCATTGCGCTGGGCCTGATCCTCCTCACCCTGAGCTTTGCAGTGAACTTCCTGCTGACACAGATTCAGCAACGGGAGCAGATCCGATGGCCCAAGCCCTCCTAACCCTCCAGGAGATTCGGGTCCGGTACGGTGAGGTCCCCATTCTTCACATCCCCTCGCTGGCTATCCTCCCCGGAGAGGTCCTGGCCATCATCGGACCCAACGGATCAGGCAAATCGACTCTGCTCCGTGTGATGGGCCTGCTCGAGCAGCCCACGGAAGGGAAGGTCACCTTCCGGGGCGACGCGGTGACCCGAGACAACGCCCTGCCACTGAGGCGCCGCATGGCTACCGTTTTTCAGGAACCGCTCCTCCTCAACGCCTCGGTCTACGAGAACGCGACCCTGGGGCTGGCACTCAGGGGCCTGGGCCGCCGGTCCATTGAGCGAAAGATTCGGCCATGGCTGGAGCGTCTCGGGATCGATCACCTAAGGCGGAGGCCTGCCCGCAGCCTCTCGGGCGGCGAGGCCCAACGGACCAGCCTGGTCAGGGCCCTGGTCCTCGACCCGGAACTCCTCCTGTTGGATGAGCCCTTTTCCGCCCTGGACCCCCCCACCCGGGAGGGGCTCCTCCTCGACCTGGAGACGATCCTCCGGGAGACAGGAATAACCACAGCGTTCGTCACCCACGACCGGAACGAAGCCTCCATGCTTGGAGACCAGGTTGCCGTTCTCATAGCCGGGAAGCTCCTTCAAGTGGGATCCTCAACTCAGATCTTCGTCCAGCCAGTCAACGAGGAGGTGGCCCAATTCGTGGGAGTCGACACCAAGATCCCTGGAGTGGTTGGGACGGTGACTGCGGGAATGGCCCGCGTCCATTTCAACGGTGGGGGCGCGGACGTCGTAGGCGATTTTCAGACCGGGGAGCGCGTGCTCCTCTGCCTCCGGCCGGAGGACATCACCCTCAGCCCACCGGGCGGGGAGGATTTGAAGTCGAGCGCCCGGAATCGACTCTCGGCCAAGGTGATCAAGATCACCTCCTGGGGCCCCCACTACCGGGTGGCAGTCAATTGTGGCGAGGGCCGTCTCGTGGCCTTTATCACCAGACCCTCCTTCCTCGACCTGAACCTTAGGGAGGGAGACGACGTGGTCGCCTCCTTCAAGGCCACTGCCGTTCACGTGATCAGGCGAAGATAGCCTTGGCGTTACCTTGAAGGCCATGCCACTGGCTTTATTACGAATAGTTCCTCGCAACCTTGTTGTAATCTTTTCTGTAATCCACTTTCCTCGAGGAAGAAAGCCTTCCGGCCTTCCTCCCTCTCGGAGAAGTCTTTTTGTTTGTCGTCGTCTCCCGACAAACAAAAAAAGCCCTCCCTCGGCGTCCTCTGCGCCTACGCGGTGAACAAATTAAGCAATAACCGCAGAGACGCTGAGTTCGCAGAGAATATCTGTTTTGCCCAATCGGGAGACGGCGATTGGGCAAAAATTACTAGCCTAAAGGGAATTCT
>JAJISG010000100.1 GCA_022848835.1 Thermoplasmatota archaeon
CGGCCGCGGGCGCCGTGTTTAGTGAGAAGGGGCACGGAGAATGCTGCAAGGGCTAGACGTGTAGCGCCTCTTTACAAGTAGCCGCGCCCCTTCGTCTTGGGCCACCGCATCCAAAACTTCTTGTAGCGAGCGTGAGATCTGTTCTGCGGCACCTTCCACCACGGATGTTCACGGTGCAGGTACGGGTTCAACGTCTTCGTCGACGCCACGTCTACCTCACTCAAGCAGTACGGGCACACATATGACCGTTCTCCGGGCGGCACCCACCAGATGTACGGTGCCCCCGCAATCGACAGCCACTTGGCACATCCGTGGACGGTCGGTAGGAAGTCGTCACCAACCCCATGGTGAGCGTGGTGTCCTTCACGGGTGGGTTGGACACGGGTAGGGAAGTCTACACCAGGGGGGCGGCAAGGCTGGCCAACGTCGGCTTGGAGCTGGGGGGGAAGAACCCCATCATCCTGCTGGATGACGCAGATCAGGCCCTCGCTATGGAGGGAGTTCTCTTTGCCGCCTTCGGCACCGCGGGCCAGAGGTGCACAGCATGCAGTCGCCTCATTATCCACAAGAAGATTTACGACGAGTTCCTGGAGGACCTCGTAGAAGAGACGGAGGCGCTGAAGGTTGGCGACCCCCTCGACCCCTCGGTGGATGTCGGCCCGGTGAAAGGGAAGGAACAGGATGAGAAGATCCTTCGTTACATAGAGATCGGTAAGGAGGAGGGGGCGAAGCTACTCTGCGGAGGCTACAGGCTCACCGGAGACGGATACGACCTGGGCTTTTACATCAAGCCCACGATCTTCGAGGCGAAGCCAGAGATGCGAATCGCCAGAGAGGAGATATTTGGCCCCGTCCTGACAGTCCTCGAGGCTAGCAGTTATCCGGAGGCCGTAAGGATTGCCAACGACGTGCAGTACGGTCTCTCCTCCTCAATCTACACCAAGGACGTCAATGTGGCCTTTCGGGCGATCCAGGACATCGAGGCCGGGATAACCTATATCAACGCCCCCACCATCGGCGCCGAGGTCCAACTCCCCTTCGGAGGTGTGAAGAGTACCGGCATCGGTCATCGTGAGGCCGGCACGGCGGCCATCGACGAGTTCACTGAGATAAAGACCGTCTATGTGGATTATAGCGGAAGGCTTCAGAAGGCCCAGATCGAGATGTAGGCCATGGTCTCGGTGTAACTCACCCGAGTGACAAGTATCATTATATAACGCCGTATTACCTTGCAGCTTCTGTACCCCACACTCACTATCAGGGGATTTGCTGAGGAGATGAGAGAAACATGGCGAGGCCCGTACTGAAGGAAGAGCTTCTTGAGAGAGCGGAGAAGAGGTGTCCCGAGTGTCGTAGCCGGGACGTAGAGAGAGACGACTATAGGGCAGAGCTTGTGTGCAATAGCTGCGGTCTGGTCATAGAGGAGGACATGATAGACCAGGGGCCCGAGTGGAGGGACTTCAACGTTTACGAGCGGTACGGAAACAGTCGGGTTGGTAGTCCGACAAATCCCATGATTCCCGACAAGGGTCTATCCACCGAGATACCCGTGGCCACCAGGGACGCCCATGGGAAGAGCCTCTCGACGCAGGCGCGAGTGAGGTTCTACAGGATGCGGATGCTCCACAACCAGGTAAGACAGTCCAAGAAGGGAGAGAGAAGCCTGGGCGAGGGACTCAAACAGGTCGACCGTTTCGCCTCTCTCATGAGGCTGCCCCCCTCCATACGGGAGGAGGCTGCCGTCGTCTACAGAAAAGCCGCTCAGCAGGGAGTGGTCCGCGGCAGGAGCATCGCCATCATCGCCGCCGCCTCCCTATACGTCGCTTGCCGACTCCACGGCTTTCCTAGGACCCTCCGGGAGATAGTGGGTATCCTCAAGCTCGATAAGAAGAAGCTATCCAGGACATACACTATCCTGAACCGCGAGCTTCATCTACGCATTCCGATCACGAGACCACTGGATTACCTTCCTAGGATTTCGGAGGCCCTGGAGCTGAAGCCAGAGACCAGGACCAAAGCCGCGAAGATAGTGCGAGATCTCTCTGCCGACCCAGCTTTTGCCTCCATGCTCCCCACGGGAACGGTGGCGGGCGCTGTCTACATCGCCTCCATCCTGTGCAAGGACCGTAGGTCGCAGGACGAGATATCCAGGGCTGCTGGGGTGTCGGAGGTCACCCTTCGTAACCGAGCCCGACAGATCGCTGAGGCTCAAGGAATCACACCCTTCCCGCCGGAGGGCAGGTCTTTGGTAGGCTGGAAGAGCAAGAGGCAGAAGACACGTCAGCGCGCCTAGGGTTCATGATTGAGGCTTAGCGTGAGGCGACAGGCGTTGCTCCCCGAGCCGAAGCACTTGTTCTCTAGGACCTCCACGGGGCCAACCCTGGACTCTAGGACCGCCACTATCACCCTCTCCACGAAGCTGCATACCGTCCTGCCGATGCTACGCATCTTGCCGCAGTCGACGTAGTTCTCCACCTCGAGCACCAGCGGATCCTTGGATACTACACTCAGACGCCCCAGCCCATTCTTCTTCCAGTAAGCCATCAGCTCCTCCATAAGCTCTGGCGTGGATCTAGCCTTGAATCTTCTGGATAGTTCGACTCCGATGCGGTGTCCCATGGCCTCGAAGGCCGGGCGGCCACGGTGGCCTAGGACCTGAACATACTGCCGGGCTACCTCCAACGCGGGTTCTGTTACGTCCACAGTCCCCGGTTTGGTCCCTGAGTTCCATATCTGTTCCGCTATGGTCCTCATGGCCCGAGCGATACCCGCATCGTCGGTCCAGATGGCGATGTCATCTCCGCGATAAAAGTTATCATCGTCCGGAATCGGGTGGTTGAAGAGGATCTCCCGCTGGTCGAAGACGTAGAAGTAGATGGGGAGGTGGACATTGATGGCCTTAATCTTGGCATATCTGGAGATGACGTCGATGTGTTCCCTGTTCTGGGCCGTGACTGGAAAGGCGTAGCGAACGGCGACGCCCTGCTTCGTCTTCTCTGCCAGGGTGTAGATGGCCGATTTCACGATTCGCGATGGGCTCTTGGAGGTCCCGATGCCGATGATCTCCTTCTGGGTCTCCCGATACATCTTCATGAGCCGTTCCCGAACGTTGCGCCGACCATAGATCGCCTCGAATCGCCCTCGTTCCTCCAGGGCGAGCTCCCCCCGGATGGCGAACTCCTTCGACATCTCTTCGACGTTCTCCTCCATCCGGAGGGCCTTCTCCCTCAGGTCCTTCGCCCTCTGCTCGAGGAAGCGTTTGATGGGCACCGGACGGTATCGAAGCGGGGTCTCGGGAATGATCTCCACGAGTCCCTTCTCGTGGAGCTGTCTCATGGTGGCGTAGACCCTGGTACGAGGAACTCGCGAGATCGGAGGGACCTGACTGGCGGCAGAGGATCCCAGCTCTAGGAGGGAGAGGTAGACCCTGGCCTGGTATTCAGTCAACCCCAGGTCCATTATACTCTTGAGCCTTTGCGGAGTAACGGTCACGATTCCAGGATATATGATGTGGGGAGGAATAAAAACCTGCCTGGTCATACGCCTGAGAAAGTGGTCTCGGAAGGATGGGATTCATGGTGGCCATCAACTCTGGCGGAATAGCCTGGAATCCTTAGTTTAGGCGGGGGAAGGTGGGAATCACAGGCCTGAAGACGGTTAAAAGCGGCGCAACTAGCGCAACCCACCAGAGGATGAACACTACCAGGACGAATATCACTAGGCTCCTGCGGAACGAATCGCTGAGGTCTGTGCGTCGCCCACCCACTAGGAGGGAAAACACAACGAGCAAGAACACGGCAACGTCTAGTATCACCCAGCTTGTCAGAGTCATCACCGTCATTGTGTTCTCATATGCCTGACGTGCCTCGGTGCATTACTCCTGCGTTGCGAACTCTCCTCGGATTGGCACGTCGAGGGACCAGCGTAGTTGCGGTAGGATGGCCGAGACCAGTATGAGCACCCCGAAAAGTATCACGACCGTAGTGAGCGCCCAGTCACCGACGAGGGCTCCTCCCGTGGTCTTCCGGGCCGTAGGCACAGGTGGCCGGCTCTTCCGCGCCAGAGCTTGGCATAGACCCATGCATGTGATCAACATGGCGCATATGATTACTTTCACTCTAAGGCTTCTCGCGGCTGCTCCTGGATCTCCCCTAGCGGTGTCTCCGTAACGTTGTCTCGCACTGGCTCGGCCGCTAGCGTCGTGTCCTGCCTCCCTTTCCTCTACACTCATGCTGACATGCGGGGCAGGGGGCGCAGACCTTCCGAGAGGGACTGGACTAACCCGACGCCTCTTGGGCCTTCTTTACAGACCATTTCGCAGCATGGCAATCCTTCTATGGACCGCTCCCGGAATCCTATGAGGGTGTATACACCCGGGAAGGTTTAAGAGGGAATAGGAAGGTGGGTTTGGCAATGCAGGGCCCGAAGGGCTCCCAGGTGAACATCGCGGGATTCCGGTCTGAGGACTTTCTAAACTGGATGTCTGAGAACCTGGACGAGCGGATCCACAAGGCCAAGGAGAGGACAGGCCTGGGAACATTGTTGGATAGATTCCTCAACTGGGCCAAGCGGAACTCCCCCTGGCCCCTCCATTGGGGTATCATGTGCTGCGCTATCGAGATGGCTGCCACCTCCGATCCCCGCTTCGACGCCGAGCGCTTTGGGGTTATCTACAGGTCGACACCGCGCCAGTGTGACATCCTCCTCCTCAACGGCCCCATCAGCCTCAAGCTGAGGCCGAGCGTGCTCCGTCTCTACGAGCAGATGCCGGATCCCAAGTGGGTCATCGCCATGGGGGAGTGCACCATCTGTGGTGGCCCGTACTACGACTCCTACAGCATAATCAAGGGCTCCTACACCATCGTCCCGACGGACATCTTCATCCCTGGTTGCCCTGTACGTCCCGAGGCGCTTCTGGACGGCTTCCTCAAGCTGAGGAAGAAGATAGAGGCCGAGAAGCAGGGGTATATCGCCACCAGGACGGGCAGGCTCGTGAGCTCAAGGGAGGGGCAGCTGAAACAGTGGGAAGCAGGAGAGATGACCTATGAGGTCCCCCAAGTCAAGTCCCCAAAGGTCAAAGGCTGAGGGCGTCTCCATCACGAAGCTCTTCCTCAAGCCCATGATGGTCACCCTCAAACAGTTCATCAAGTCCACCCTCTCCAGGCCGAATACCGTCCTCTACCCCTACGAACGGCCGACGTTTCCCGAGAACGTCCGGAACCAGCACGAGATTGACTGGGAGAAGTGCATCGGCTGCGAGATCTGCAGGAAGGTGTGCCCCAACGAGTGCATCTACTTCGAGTTTGCTGATGTGGAGGGGGAGTATGAAGGGCCCTTGCGGTCAGAGGTGGACAAGATCAAGAAACAGGTGAGGCGTCCTGCTGTGGATGTCGGCCACTGCCTCTTCTGCGGCGACTGTGAGGAGTTCTGTCCCACAGACGCGTACGCGTTCATAGACACCATCGAGCTGGCGGACTACGCCCGGGAGGACCTTTACTACCATGCAGAAGAGCTCAAGAAAGATCCGGAGAAGAGCGACAGGGAGATGGTCCTCTTCAACAGGATGGGGGAGAATCCGATCCTGCAGGTCGACATCTGCATAGGCTGCTTCCGATGTGCCCGCGAGTGCCCGACAGAGTGCATCGAGATGGTG
This sequence comes from Thermoplasmatota archaeon, assembly GCA_022848835.1. Taxonomy (GTDB): domain Archaea; phylum Thermoplasmatota; class Thermoplasmata; order RBG-16-68-12; family JAJISG01; genus JAJISG01. The sequence goes on from JAJISG010000100.1 coordinate 5,654, forward strand.
CCAGGACCGAAGCTGAGAAAGGAGAAGCCTGTGATGATACCAGACGTCGACTACTCCCGATGCATAGGATGTGCCCAATGTGTCGATGTCTGCCCGGTGAACTGCCTCCACATGGAGGACGTGGAGGTTGACAACTCCTTCTTCTACCACATCAACCCCCAGGATCAGGTCCCTATTGTGAGCACCCTCCTGCCGAGTGAGTGAAATAGAGTCTGCTGTGTCCCCTAGAGTGGGTCTGAGGCGATGTCAGACTTCTGCGAGACATGGTTCTCGAACCCGTTGCACTCCCGAGATAAGAGACTAATATGATGGAAACCTAGCGTCCTCAGGTGTTCTGTTGTGACCTTTGAACTGGGTTACTGGGCTCCCCAGGAACAGCATTCCCCCGCAGCGCTTCTCAGACTGGTTGTGGAAGCCGAGGAGGTAGGATTCCGGAGGTGCATTACCAGTGATCATTTCCATCCATGGTTCCACCAGGACGCGAGTTCTGGTTCCACTCTTGTCTGGCTAGCAAGCGCCCTCGAGCGGACCCGGAGTATGATTATCGGAACGGGGGTCTCTGCACCCATCCACCGATATCACCCCGCCATGCTGGCCCAGGCCTTCGCCACCCTCGACCACCTGCACCCTGGTAGAGTGGCGCTGGGCGTGGCAACGGGAGAGGCCATGAACGAGGTACCTCTGGGCTTCGGATGGCCGCCCTTCAAGGAGAGGCTGGAGAGGCTGGAGGAGGCCATCTGCATCATGAACCTCTTGTGGTCCCAGGAGTTCGTGACCTTTCGAGGGAGGCACTATCAGCTCCGCGACGCCAACCTCTATGTGAAGCCTCGTAACAGGATTCCGGTGTACGTAGCAGCCTCGGGTCCAACGGTGGCTGATCTGGCAGGAAGGCTTGCCGATGGCCTGCTGACTGTACCCCAGCCGGACAATCGGCTCACAGAGATCATCCTGCCCGCCTTGCAGAAGGGGGCTGAAGCAGCGGATAGGGAGATGGCGGAACTCAATCTCCTGCTGGAATTCAAATTCTCCTATGATGAGGACTACGACAGGGCCCTGGAGTCTGTGAGGCGATGGGGAGCGACGGAGATACCCGGCATCTTCGGCAAGGAGATTTACGATCCCAGACAGCTAGAGGAGATGGCAATGTCCGTAAGCTCTGAAGAGCTCCTGAAGGCATGGAAGGTAGTTACCGACCCGGAGGAGCTCATGGGGCCCCTGGAGGAGTACGCCAAGCTAGGTTTCAAAGAGATCTACCTCCATAGCTCCAGCCCCCAGGAGAGCCGCGTTCTAGCAGAGGTAGGGCGGGTCCTCCTCCCGTACTTCAGTGAGGACCAGGAGCCGAGAAAGTCGTAGCGGCGTAACAAGACGGAAAGGATAACAGGGTGGGAGGACTATTTTTGTGTAAGAAGCCTGGAGGTTAGGATATGCCTTCCGAAGACGACGTTATGACCGTCCTGAGAAAGTGCTACGATCCGGAGATTCCCATAAACATCGTCGATCTAGGTCTAGTCTATGATATCGAGCTCAAGGATGACAAGGTTCACGTCAAGATGACCCTCACGGCGCCCGGCTGCCCGATGCACACCATGATCTCCGAGGATGTGACGAGGAAGCTCCTCACTCTGGACGGCATCGAAGATGCAGAGGT
>JAJISG010000101.1 GCA_022848835.1 Thermoplasmatota archaeon
CAGTGTCCCTAACTGCCCGCGGGAGACTGACTCGGCTAGAGATTCCACCTCTGCCTCAGCCCTCGAATGGGGTCTAGAAATGATTAAATACCTTCCTAAGCTTCTCCCGTCCATGGAGGAGGAAGTGGCACCGCCACCTGAGGCGGTGCGTCGGGGAATGAGCAGCGCCTTGGTCGCGGTTGTAGCCGTCGTCGTGTTTGTCGCTGGCTTCTTTGGTGGTATCTTCGCTGGTCCAGCGCTTTTCCCGCCTGCGGCACCGGGAACTCTCTTAGTGGGTACCAACACGCCATTCACACCCTTCGAGTATCGGGATGCAGAAGGTGACCTGGTAGGGTTCACCATCGACCTAGTCGAAGAGATCGGTGACCGGGCGGGGAAGACCATCGTTTGGAGCGACTACACGGACTGGACGGTCCTCTTGGTGGCAGGGAAGGAGGGAACCGTCGACATGATTGCCTCGAGCATGACGATTACAGCAGAGAGGGACTTGGTCTACGACTTCTCGACATCCTACTACAGCGCAAACCAAGCAGTCCTGGTTCACGAGGACTCCACCTTTACGTGCGCAGGTAAGGAGTGTAGCGCCACGGATGTGCAGGGCAAGACCTACGCAGTTCAGACAGGGACTACCAGCCACATCTGGATCGAGGATAACTTCGACCTGGATTGCTCCACGACAGGTCCGTTGTTCTGCTTCGAGGATGTGGATTCCGTCATCAACAAGGTGAAGACCAAGGGAGCAGACATGGCCATAATGGACCTACCCGCGGCCGTGAGTTTCGCTGATGTGCCCGCCAATGATATCAAGGCCGTCGGGAAGATAATCACGGACGAGCTATACGGCTTTGCAGTTCAAGAGGGAGATCCGCTCGAAATCCTTCCGCTGATCAATCCCATCGTACAGGACTTGGTGGATGAGGGATTCATAGACCAGCTGGCGCTGGACTGGGGAGTACCTACGGAAGTACCCTAGTGGGCCTGACATACCGCTGAGCCTGCAGAACGTGCCTTCCTTCATGCATCCTTTATATCAGCATCAGCCATAACGGCCAGAGGAGAGGCAGCGATGTTTGGATGGGTGCGGAGCCGGGCCCTCTATGTCGAAATTGCCCGATTTCTCGTCCTGATTGCAGTGATTCTTGGCGTCATCTGGCTTCTCGGCTCCCTAGGACATCTGGATCTGCCTTTCATAATCACCGTGTTACCCCTCATCTTTCAAGGTGCAGCCATAACCCTAGCGGCCACTGCATTTATCCTGCCCGTAGCTCTCGGGGTGGGATTCCTCGTCGGCTGGGCTAGGTTTTCGAGAAACCCGTTGGCCTACTGGGTTACCACCCTCTTCGTGGAAATCTTTCGGGGAACGCCGCAACTTGTACTTGTACTCGCAGCCTTCTTCATCGGCCTACCGCTGGTGGCTCCCGCAGGGGCGAATCCTCAGGTATTAGCCTTCTGGGTGGGTTCCTTTGCCCTGGCTCTTCACTCGGCTGCATACCAGGGGGAAATCTTTCGAGCTGGCTTTCAGTCTGTCCCCACAGGACAGATTGAGGCTGCCCATGCGGTGGGCCTCGACTCGTGGCAGACGATGAAAGAGGTTATCCTGCCCCAAGCCTTCAGGGTCAGCCTTCCACCTTTGGGCAACGAATTTGCGAACGTCGTTAAGGATTCATCCATCCTGGGCTTCCTTGGAGTCCTGTGTATCGTCCTGTGCAGCCGCGATTTGGCGGGATGGGGACGGCAGATAGCTCCGCTTACATTCAACGTCAACACCGCCGTATTCAGTTGGGTTGTGATTGCAATTGTCTATTTCATAATAATCTACGTCATGAGTACGATAATGCTCGCGGTGGAGCGGAGACTTAGAGTTCCTGGCCTGGAGGCAGCTTTATGAGTTCAAGCCATCCCATGATAAAAGCTGAGAATATACACAAGAGCTACGACTCACTCAGGGTCCTCAAGGGCGTGTCCCTTTCCGTTGACAAAGGTGATGTGCTCGTCATCGTCGGACCCAGTGGGTCAGGGAAAAGCACTCTCCTGAGATGCATAAACCTTCTTGTCTACCCGGACTCGGGTAGCATCTGGATAGACGGGATTTTGACGACCCACCACGAGGTGAGGCCAGAGTGGGTTAGAGAGAAGGTGGCAATGGTTTTCCAAAGCTTTAACCTCTTCTCACATCTGAGGGCTGTCGACAATGTTACACTCGGACTCAGAAAGATTAAGGGGATAAACCCTGAAGAGGCAAGGGAGGCCGGCATTCACCTCCTCAAGAGCGTAGGACTGGAGGATAAAATCGATGAGTACCCGGCGAACCTCTCAGGTGGCCAGCAGCAGAGGGTAGCCATAGCCAGAGCACTGGCCATGAATCCCAAGGTCGTACTGTTCGATGAACCCACCTCCGCCCTGGATCCAGAGTTCATCTCCGAAGTCCTGGATGTGATGACCAGGCTGGCTAACGAGGGAATGACTATGATCGTCGTGACTCACGAAATCGGGTTCGCGAAGGGCGTGGCCGATCACCTGGTCTTTCTTGAAGGTGGAAGGGTCTTGGAAGAGGGCGGAGCCAGAGAGGTCATAGAGAGTCCGAGACGCAGGAGAACGCAGGAATTCATGAGCAAGATTCTGGGTTAATCATGGCCGCTGTGGGAAGGAATTCAGAGGGAGTTCTCATTAGGATCCGCTACTGGATAGACAATCACCGGTCCCTCTCCGCCGGCATCTTCGCGGGGGTGTTTGTCATTCTGTTATTCGTCTACCTCTATTCCTTGACCCTCACGGGAGAGTTCAGGCTGGATTTCGTCACGTCGAAGATCCCCCGATTCATCTTCGTCGGCATGATTACGACCTTGATGCTAACTGGCGTGAGCTACGTCCTGGGCATGTCCCTGGGATTCCTGACGGCCTATGCAAGGATTTCCGATATCAGGGCCCTGAAGGCCCTGGCGAAAGGATATATCGATGCCTTTAGGGGAACCCCGATCCTCGTGCAGATACTTCTGTGGATGATCGTAGTCGCCGCCTTGACGCCAGGATACCGAGCTCAGGCATTTGTGGCGGCTATCGCGGCGCTAACGATAAACACTGGCGCCTATCAAGCGGAGATATTCCGAGGAGGGTTCAAGGCCATACAAGAGGGTCAGATCGAGGCGGGTCGAGCCCTGGGATTCACATCCTGGCAGTTAATGAAGCACATAAAGCTTCCCCAGGTCCTGCGACTGGTCACCCCACCCATGACCAACGAGTTTATTGCCTTGCTGAAGGCAAGTGCCCTCCTCTCCATCATCGGCGTGGTTGAACTGACCTTTATCGCGAAGGATGAAATGCTTCGGACATTTCTAACGCTAGAACCGTGGACATTGGCGACTCTCCTCTATCTCGCTATGACCGTACCACTCGCGAAGCTAGTCCAGTTTCTGGAAATCAAGTTCAGGATTCCGGGCCTAGGTCTCCCCTCCGATACTGGCCTCTATCGAGGAAGAAAGCCGCGTCCCGGTGTTGCCGCCTCTCAGACCACCATGGCAGCGCAGTCGCTACTCCTGAGGAGGGACCCCCTTTATGAATACTTCCGGAGGAGGAATCGGTCCAAGGTCTGATGTAGAAGTTCGACCGCCATCATGTGCGGGGAAGTCCGCAGCTCATCCTTTGACCCTCTCCTTGCTATCCCCAGCCGGCGATTGGACCGTATAGACCGAGAAACCCCAGGAACTGTCAACCCTATCCCGGTTTGGCCCCTACGAGTAGGCTCTTTAGAACCGTCCCAGCCATGTCCCGGAAGGCGTTCTCCACATTCTCCCCCGTCTTCGCACTCGTGAGAACGTAGGGGCACTGCCAGCCCTCGCAGAACAAGCGGAGGGTCTCTTCGTCGATCATCGTCTCATCCTTGAGATCCACCTTGTTGGCTAGAATGATGATGGGGACCTCCCCCGCCACTCTCTCGATGGAGGACCGCCACTCCTTCAGATCTGCCATGGTGTCAGACCTCGTCACATCGCAGACAGCGAGGATTCCCTGGGCGCCATAGAAGTAGGCCTCTCGGAGCAGCTCTCGCAGGAACTTCTCCCCCATGATGTCCCAGATGGCCAGGTCGACCTCGATCTTGCCCTCGCCTTCGGGGTGGTCCACCGTCACCGTCTTCTTGACCACCTTCGCCCCGAGGGTCACGGTGTACTTGTCGTCGAACTGGTCGTAGATGAAGCGGCGCACAAGGGAGGTCTTCCCCACGGCGGCTTCCCCCGCGAGGCATAGCTTCATCTTTGCCTTCTCAGTAGTCATCTCGCTCCATTTGACCTTTGGGCACTGGACTTATTAAGCCTTACCCAGCCATTATCACTCCCACGATTTTCCTCGGCTTTTTCTTTGGGGGGGACGGGCGTGGGAGGGGGGGCGACAAGGGTCATGTAGACGACCTCATGTGGAAGCTTCGATGGTCCACAACATGCTCGCCATGCTCGTGGCGGGGAGCGTGATTACAATCCTCCACGCCTTGGGCCCAGATCACTGGCTTCCCCATGTCATGGTGAGCAAGGCCCAGGGGTGGAACATCGGCAGGACCCTCAGGGTCACCTTGCTGGCATCCTTAGGGCATGTGGGACTCACCATCGTCCTTGGCCTGCTGATCATCTACCTCGTGGTGGAATTGGAGATGGGCTCTCA
>JAJISG010000102.1 GCA_022848835.1 Thermoplasmatota archaeon
CGCCGCGGTGAACGACCCCGCCGGCAGCGGGCCGTGCGGCGTAGCGATCGGTGACTTGGACGGCGACCAGGTGCCCGACCTGGCCGTGGCCAACGCCAACAGCGACAGCGTCTCCGTGCTGCTGGGCGTCGGCGACGGGACGTTTGCCGCCGAGCTGCCCCCTCGGGCTGCCGATTCCATCCTCGATGCCCCCACGCCAAAGGATACTGTGAGGATGTCAAGCCTGCCCTCATCGAGAAAGAGGGTGGTCACTCCGTAGCCTGTCACATCTACGGTCCCGAGGGCGACCTGTGGGGGAGTCGCGTTGAGTGATGTCCTCATATCGGTGAAGGGGTTGGTGAAGCACTTCCCCATCATGGGAGGCATCCTCAAGAGGCCGGTAGCATGGGTCAAGGCAGTTGATGACATCTCCTTCTCGATTCGCAGGGGCGAAACTTTCGGCCTCGTTGGGGAGTCAGGCTGCGGGAAGACCACGACAGGACGCTGCCTTTTGAAACTAATAGACCTCACCGACGGATACATATATTACAACACGGCCCTGGGGGATGCCGAGCGCTTGGTGGAGCTTGCCCAAAGGGTCCACTCTCACGAGGACGGAGGGTTGAAGAGAGTTCAGAGAGAGTTAACGCAACTCTCCAGGCGGTACGGTATAAGCGACAGCAACCCGTCAGACCCGGAACACCTCAGAGAGAGGGTCATGGACCACTTTCACGAGGACATGAGGAGAATCGAGGAGCTGGAGAGAGAGGAGAGCGATGGAAAGGCCCCTGGAGAGTTGGTGCAGCTTAGGAAGAAGTATGACCTGTCAACCTTCCGCAAGAGGAGGATGCGAGAGCAGAGGAGGGAGATGCAGATCGTCTTCCAGGACCCAATATCCTCCCTCAACCCTCGCTTCCTCGTGAAAGACATAGTGGCTGAGCCCCTGATCATCCACAGGCTGACTAAGGGACTTGAGAAGTTGGATCGCGTGAGGGCCCTCCTGGAGCAGGTGGGGCTCAAACCGGAGCATCTTTTCAGGTTTCCCCATGAGTTTAGCGGGGGCCAGAGGCAGAGGATTGCCATAGCCAGAGCCCTGGCCCTCAATCCTCAGTTCCTCGTCCTAGACGAGCCCACCTCTGCCCTAGACGTCTCGGTGCAGGCACAGATTCTAAACCTCCTCAAGGGCTTACAGAGGGATCTAGGTTTCACCTACCTCTTCATCTCCCACAACTTGAGCGTGATACGCCACATGGCTGACAGGATCGGCGTCATGTACGTTGGCAAGCTCGTGGAGGTGGCCTCCAGGAGGGAGCTCTTCGAGAATCCCCTGCATCCCTACACCGAGTCCCTGCTCGAGGTCATCCCTGTGCCGGATCCGGAGGCTAGGAAGGAACTGGTGGCGGTCAAGGGAGAGGTCCCAAGTCCTGCGGATCCGCCCCTGGGATGCAGATTCCACCCCCGATGCCCCAAGGCCTTCGAGGCCTGTGGGTGGGAGGGTCGGGACCTGATACAGTATGTGGATACCGTGCTGAGATCGCAGAACCCGGAGGATCCCCTGGTCAAGGCCTTCGAGGATGCGGAGATAGAGGGTTTCCATGCGAGGATCGGGGTCGATGGTCCGGAGCAAGGCTTGGAAATCAGGGAAAGGCTGGACGCAATGGTCCAAAGGGAGAGGGGGGCAAAACCCCTCTTCAAGGCGATTAGGCAAACCAGGTTGGAGGAGGATGCCATAGTCGTCGAGTTCGAAGAGGTGGAGGAGCCCCAGTTGAAGGAGACGGAGGAGGACCACACCGTGGCCTGCCTTCTCTATTGAGGTGATAGGCTGGGCTGGAAGGGGTGGGTCATGAAGGACTACGCCCGCTACTGGTACTTCATCCTAAGCATGGTCATCCTGATATTCGGAGTGTGGGAAGTACTCAGAGTCCAGCCAAACCCAGCAGCCCTGTCGACACTCCTCCTCTGGAGCCTGTTGCTCATCTCGGTGATCGCCTTAGAGACCATAGGATACATCGTTATCTGGAGGAGGGATAGCCCTGCTGGCAAGAGAATCATCGCCTTCTTCTCCTCAGTCCTCCGGCTCGAAGATTAGGTTCGGCTGGAGGCTGAACGTAGAAAGCGCGGGAGAAGTTGCGACAGGCAGGCTCCTTCCTGCCAGCCAGGCCAGGAAGGTGGGAGATAGAATTCTAGCGGTCATAAAGAACACCCAAGCCAGGCGGCCGTGATGCTCGGATGGGCTAGCCCTCGATGCACTCGGGGCAGGCCAGCTGGCCATTGTGGAGGGTCAGCTGGTCCGAGAACATGGAACAGACCTCGCAGTATCCGACCCCAGCGCCCTGGGCTGGAGTTGCCATCTCCGCCCTCTGCCTCGAAATCTCGATCAACGCCGGCCACACCTTGAATATGTCCTTCTCCGTGACGAGGCCCACCACGTTGCCCTCTTCCACGACCGCTAGACGCCTGATCTTCAGATCGGCCATGATCCTCGCCGCCTCCAGAACCTCTTGATAGGGGCCTACTGTCTTCACGGGCGAGCTCATCACCGACTTCACCTTGAGTTCTGAGGGCTTCACGTCCTCCGCCACGACCTTGTTGACTAGATCCGTCTCGGTGATGATGCCAGTGGGCTTCTCACCACTCACGACCAACAGGCTACCCACGTCCCGATCTCTCATCAGGTGTGCCGCTTCCCTGACCGTTGCTTCAGGACTGACGATGACCGGTTTCTTGGACATGATCTCGATGACCGGGATGGCCTGACTCATGGAAACACCGTGTTTGCATCACCCTTCCGTGAGTTAAGCTTTTCTGGAGTAGAAATGTTCAGGGGGATCCAAGGCGGGGAATTCTTTAAGGGCTCACGCCCTCACCGTGACGAGATGTACAGCCAGACTGATGGTGAGACCGCCGTCCGACTGGCGCGGTGGTCCATGGAGGTCCATCTCCAGGAGGAGGAGACACCGAAGCCCCCGGTTCCGACAATCTTCTCCAGTAAGGGAGGGGCCTTTGTTACCATACAGAGGCACCCGGGGATGGAGCTACGCGGTTGCATTGGGTATCCCGACGCCTCCTCCCCCCTAGAGGATGCCGTCGTCAGGGCCGCCATCATGAGTTGCCACGATCCTAGGTTTCCGCCCCTCTCCGTTGAGGATCTCGGCCACGTAGTAGTGGAGGTGAGCCTCCTCGAGCCCGCTGAACTGGTGGAGGTGTCGGAACCCCTGGGCTACGTGAGAGCCATCGTCGTGGGGCGGGACGGGATCATCGTCCGCAGTGGTGCTCAGAGTGGGCTCCTCCTCCCGCAGGTGCCCGTAGATGGGGGATGGGGTGTGGAGGAATTCCTCTCCCAGAGCTGCATGAAAGCTGGCCTCCTGCCCGATGCCTGGTTTGAGCCTACTGTGAGGATATACAGGTTCCAGGCGGAGGTCTTCACGGAGATGGAACCCAGAGGCCGGGTCATACGAAGGGAGCTGAACGCCGTCCATGATGGTCATAGAGGGTAGAGCCTACTACGAGGGGGAGCTGCAGCACCTCTGCCTCGGGGTAGAGGGGGGAGTCATCAAGGAGATAGGGAAGACCCTCAAAGGGGACGAGAGACACGACTTCGGTGACATGATCCTCCTTCCCGGTGGAATCGATGTCCACGTACACTTCAGAGAACCAGGTCTCACTCACAAGGAGGACTTCCATACCGGTACAGAGAGCGCCGCTGTAGGTGGGATCACCTCGGTGCTGGACATGCCTAATACCCTTCCTCCCGGAGACACGGCAGATGCCCTGTTGAAGAAGAGGGAGAGGGTTTCCGGAAAGGCGAATGTCGATTTTGGGCTCTTTGCCGGCGTCCAGAGTTCGGGGGGGTTGAGGGACCTGGAGGGCTATTGCCACGCCTTCAAGGTGTACATGGCGGAGAGCTTCGGGCAGCCTGGAATCCCCGCGGACGAACTTCCCCGGCTGTTACAGGCCCTCAAGGCGAGCGCCAGGAGGCTGACGGTTCACGCGGAGGATCCCGCTCGATTCAGGGCCGTGGAGGAGCATGGTCTTCGAGACCACTGGTCTGCAAGACCCGATCAGGCAGAGGAGGCAGCCATCAGGAGGCTTGCAGCCCGAGAGAATGGACAAGTTCACGTGGCCCACCTATCCTCACGCCTTGGCCTAGCAGCCCTGGAGGGAACCCGCCTCAGCTCCGAGGCGACGCCCATGCACCTTCTCCTTACCCTAGACGCTCCTCTAGGTGCACTGGGGAAAGTCAATCCGCCACTGAGGACGCGGGTGGACACTGAGGCGATATGGAGGGCCTTCTCATCGGGACGAATTGATGTGCTGGCAAGTGACCATGCCCCCCATACGCTAGAGGAGAAGGAGGAGTTTTCAACCGCACCTCCAGGAGCCCCCAACGTGGAGACCACCTACGCGTTGATGTTTCGGATGGTGAAACGGGGCAAGCTGTCTTTGAAGACCCTGGTCAGCGCCCTGTGTTCGAGACCAGCGGAGCTCTTTGGGCTAGGGAGTAAGGGGGGAATCCGGGTGGGGGGGGATGCCGACATCGTTGTCTTCAATCCTAGAGAGGTCGTCAAGGTGAGGTCGGAGGACCTTCACTACAAGTGTGGCTGGACTCCCTTCGAGGGATGGGAGGCGATCTTCCCGAAGGCCACCTTCCTTCGAGGCGTTCTTGTCGCGAGGGAGAGGGAGCTAGAACGCGCCAGGAAGGGGAGATGGCTTCCCTTCGGAGAACCACAAGTCCCCTGAGATCTCTAAGTCCATGGAGACCGCCCTCCAGGTGGAACAAGCGGGCGTCTCACCATCCGTAATCGCACGAGAAGGTTTAAGGAGACCAGTCTCAGTAGCCACGGGCGATGTCCATATTCCTGCAGATAGCCGATTTCATGCGTGAACTCGTCGCGACATTCGGCTATCCTGGAATCTTCTTCGCCATGGTTATCGAGGGCATCCTGACCCCCATTCCCAGTCCCGTCTTCCTTCCCTTTGCCGGGCTTCTTGCGAGAGATGGTGTCATGATCCTACCACTGGTAATCCTCATCGGCACCGCCGGGGCCACGCTAGGTTCCCTAGGAGCCTACTCCATCGGCCTCTGGCTCGGCAGGCCCTTTCTCCTTAAGAGGGGGAAGCTCCTCGGCATAGGGGAGGACCAGCTGGACGTGGCGGACCGATGGTTCCAGAGATACGGGATCTGGGCCATCTTCTTGGGCAACGCGATGACAGGCATAAGGTCCATCATCTCCTTCCCGGCTGGGCTAACAAGAATGCCCCTCAAGGCCTTCATTCCGTTCACCTTCCTGGGTGCTCTGGTCTGGACCACCGTCCTGGTGACATTGGGCTACTTCCTGGGAGAGGCTGTCTTTGCCTTGGCGGAGAGTATCGAGTCCTTCGATTATCTCATCCTAGGCGGCCTGGGTATCGGCCTCCTCTCTTTCTTCATCTACAGGAGATGGAAAAAGAGGAAGAGCTCTCGAGCCAGCTTGGATCCCTAGGCCAGCGCGTAGTAGTACTCCCCAGCAGACTTCTGCTGGCGATCCAGTTTCGACCCGGGACTGTTTATCCGCGGCCTCTTCGAATCCAGATCCCTCCGGAATGTGACCCCCACATCCTTGAGGAAGAGGTTCATCCCATCCCTCATGGAGAAGGGGCCGGAGCCATGACCCTCCCTCGCCGGTACCCCCGAAAAAACCATGAGAGAATCCGAGACCATGTCTATGAAATACACATCGTGATCCACGATGAGGGCGGTCTTCCCAGAACTCTCCATCGCCCTCCTTATGGCCCGGGCCGTCTGCATCCTCTGGTTGCTGTCCAGATAGGCCGAGGGCTCGTCTAGGAGATAGATGTCTGCCTCTCGACCCAGGCAGAGGGCTATGGAGACCCTCTGCTGCTCACCTCCGGAAAGGGAGTTCACCTCCTTCTCCATGATGGCCTCGAGTTCCAGAGGACTGGACAGCTCCGTCTTGAAATAGCTGGTCTCCACCGCCTTCCCCAGTCTTCCAAGGAGGAGTTCCCGAACGTTTCCCTCGTAGATCAGTTGGATGTATTGAGGCTTGTAGGAGACCGTCCCGCTGCTCTCCACATTGCCCTTGGTCGGCTTCAACTCCCCTGCCAAGACCCTCACGAACGTAGTCTTTCCCGTGGCATTAGGGCCGACGACTCCGACCACCTCCCCCTTCCCGATAGTGCCAGCCCCCGTCCCCAGGGTGAAGCCGTCCAGGTCCACCTCTATGTCCGGAAAGAATAGGAGGGGTTCCGCCCTCCACTCCGGCCTGGGTGCGCGGGCCTCGAACTTGATCTGTCGCCTACGAAACCTGATGTTCTCCTCCTTCAGGTAGCCATCCAGGTAGACGTTGATGGCGGTCCTCACAGGCCTGGGCTGGGCCACGATTCCATAGGCCCCCTGCTCTCCGTAAAGGAGGTAGACCATGTCCACGAGAAAATCCAAGACGGCAAGGTCGTGCTCTACTACCACCGTCGGCCTCTCCAGGGAGAGCTTGTGTATCACCCTAGCCACCCTGAGCCTCTGATATATGTCCAGGTATGAGGAGGGCTCGTCGAAGAAGTAGGCATGGGCATCCTTCAGCAGGGTCGCAGCGATGGCGGTTCGCTGCAGCTCCCCACCCGAAAGGTTCTTCAAGTCATGGTGGAGGAAGCTTTTCAGCTCCAGCTCCTGGACTATGAGATCCAGCTGTCCCCTCTCGTCCACTCGCTTGAGGAGATCACCCACCTCCCCCTTATGGAGCTGGGGTAGCCTGTCCACGTACTGGGGCTTGAGAGAGGTCCTCCATTCCTCGTCAGCAATGGGGCGCAGATAGTTGTACAGTTCCGTACCGGAGTATCGATCCAGCACCCTGTCCCAGGTGGGCTGCTCCTCATATTCACCGAGGTTGGGCACCAAGTGTCCTGAGAGGATATTGATCACCGTGGTCTTCCCGATGCCGTTAGGCCCCAGGAGGCCCATCACCTGACCCTGCCTGGGAACGGGAAGCCGGAACAGGCGGAAGCGGTTCATGCCGAAACGCTGAACCATCTCTCCCTCCAGCTCGTCGGGAAGGCCTATGATCCTGATGGCGTCGAAGGGACACTTCTTGACGCAGATGCCGCAGGCTATGCAGGTCTCCTCAGAGATGGCTGCCTTACCGGTCTCCTGGCTGAGCCAGATGACCTCGGTGCCCGTTCTCATAGGTGGACAGTAGCCCATACACTCGAGGTTGCACCTGTCCGGGTGGCATTTGTCCTCAAAAACAACGGCAATCTTCACATCTGCATCAAGGGTGGGGACCCTATTTAAGGCTCCAGACACGCCTGCAACCGCGTTGAGAAACGGAGCGGCGAGGCGAGTGGGAGCAGGTTAATTATAGGTAGAGAACAGATTACCCAGGCGGTACCTATGTTGCCAGGCATACATGGAGGCAGGGCGGGCTCCCGACAGGCGAAGATGCTGATGAAGCAGTTGGGCTACAGGGAACTGGAGGATGTGGAAGAAGTCATCATCAGGACCGCTGACAAGGTGTACGTCATCAAGGCTCCGGGAGTGGCCGAGATGAACGTTCAAGGTCAGAAGATGTACCAGGTGGTGGGCCAGGCCGAGGTCGTAGAGAGAGAGGGAGCCGGACCCTCCATCCCAGAGGAGGATGTGAGGTTGGTGGCGGAGAGGGCTGGAGTGTCCTTGGAGGAGGCCCGGAAGGCCTTGGAGGAGTGTGAAGGCGAGCCGGCGGAAGCCATCATCAAGCTGATGGAAGAATAAGGGGCCCGGCATATTCTTCTGCCACCCTAGACCCAGAGCGTGTGAGCACTGCTTCACCCGACCGGCTATAGTAACCGTCGGTACAGGCCGGTCGCCCAACTTGATTATTCTAGGAACAGAACGACTATGCTGCAAGCCGCATGTCGCAGCCTGCAGTCTCTCGAAACACTTCTGGATCTTGAAGAAGGAGGTGCTGGTCTTCATCGGTAAGGTAACAGCTCCCATCCTGACGATCTTCGTCATCGGTTATCTACAAAGTGCCCTGTTCATGAGCATCTTCAGAGCGGGGTGGCATCAGCGGCCCGGACTGTGGGGTTGATGGGGTGATGACGGGTTGGAGAGAGAGATTCGGTCAAGATTTCTGATCTTGCCGCCAGGTGGGTGGGCTTGTCTGAACACGGGAACCCCCACTCCTGGATGTCTGACTCTGGGACCTTCTTGGGATGAGTGATAGAAAGTTAAATAGGCCCCACTTCCATTCACGTATGCTAGGCTTGGGCGGGGGGCTCGGCGTCCCCTTGTACACCGAAATCGTCGATATGCGGGGCCGACAACTGGGGAAGACGCAATCCGATGGCAGCCAGTCCAGAGGGCATACATTGACGTCCTGTCCCGTGGGGCCGGAGTTGGTTGGGAAGCTGGCCGGAGGGCCAGGGAACCTTCCTTCACTGTGGGAACCGGGTCAGGCACGGAAGTGAGCAGCCTCATCACGGGCTACCGACGCTCGCGGGGGTGCGGGACCGAGAAAGCTCCTGGGCAGCTGGAGGCCGATTGGACCGCCGACCCCAGTGGCCTAGCTTCCCTTTACTCATCCTCCTCCAGACGTGTCTGCATTGTCTCCATCACGAGTTCTGAAGCCTTGAATCTCTCCAAGACGAGGCGAACCAATACCTCCTCCCGTCTGTCGTCCCGCTTCTCTGGAACCCTGTACGCGGGCTCGCTCAAGGGTATCTTGATGCCGGCCTGCAATAGCCTGTTCCTCGCCTCCTCCCTCTCCTCCTGCTCCACCATCAAGGAGTCATAGCCTCGGGGAAACCCACACTCCCTCACCTCCCTTAGGAACACGGGCCTGCGAAACAGCCTCTGAAGGACGGAGACGGACAGCCTTGCCGCCTTCCTCTCATCGACTTCCACATCCCTGCAGAACTCCCCGAGCAACTCGTATAGGTTCCTCTCCCTCCCGCCGGCTACGGTATAAACCTTCGAGGGAGGGATCCTTTTTTCCCGCACATAGCCTAGATCCGCCAAGGCCCTGAGGTATCCTGTCAGCAAGAGGCGATGCAGCTTGTAGCCATCCTCCTCCAACGTCCTTGCCAGGCCGCTTATGGAGGTCTCTGACTTCTTCAGGTATGAAAGGAGAAGCTCTCTGAGATTCTTCTCAGGTACGAACATTTCCTCCCCGGCTTGGTAACAGACCTGATAAGGTTAAAGGTTGCGGGTCCATCGCGGACTCCATTCCAGCCGGGCACTGGAGACACTTTCACATTCGCTCACCTCCCCGATAACCTCTTTTATGCGCCAAAGTCGTGGGATCAACATGATAGGGTGGAGGATATGATGAGCGCCCGAGGAGGATTGGATGTGAGGTCCGGGATGGACCCCTGCCCGGACTGCAATTGGATGCTAGAGAGGGAGGGTAGATGTCTCCTTTGCCGTTCCTGTGGCTACTCCACGTGCCATTGAAAGCCCCCGAGGGATTAGCGCGGAGGTCTGGCATCTCCACCGGAAATCCCCTTCAAAGGCTGAGAGGATGCACTGGAAAGAGTGGCCCGTTTCTTAAATACCAGGGGCTAAAATGGCGGGCAGAGAGAGGAGTTCGATGCTAAGCTACTCGACCGAGGACCTGATCCTTCACTGGGAGGAGTTTCTTGACGAGGGGGACTTTGCTGGTAGGATCACAGCCATCGTCGATGCCTATCCCCAGGAGCGGAGCCTCTACGTGGAGTACTCTGACGTGGAGCGGTTCGACAGCGACCTCGCCATCTACCTCCTCCGGCACCCGCAGAACGCCATCTACGCTGCCGAACAGGCCGCCAGGCAGTTCATCCCTCCTACGGAAGAGGCGGAGATCCACTTTCGGGTGAGGGGGATTCCGCGAGACATGAGGGTGGAGATACGGGACCTGCGGGCGAAGCATCTGGGGAGGCTCATCACCGTGGAGGGCCTGGTGAGGAAGGCCACCGAGGTCAGGCCGAGGCTCGTGGAGGCCGTCTTCCAGTGCCTCCGTTGCGGGGCCATCATCAAGGAGGTACAGGAGGGGATGGACTTCAGGGAGCCCCTGGAGTGTTACCAAGATCAGGGCGGCTGCGGCCGCACTCCCGGATCCACCAAGTTCAAGCTGCTAGACGAGGGCTCTCGCTTCGTCGACACGCAGAAGATAGAGGTCCAGGAGCCGCCGGAGGAGCTTCGAGGGGGAGAGCAGCCTCAGCGCCTGGTCGCCTACGTGGAGGACGACCTGACGGGAGAGGTGTTCCCTGGAGACCGGGTCGTCCTGAATGGAGTCCTTCGGAGCGTGCAGAGGGGGCGCTTCCGGGCGAAGTCCACCCTCTTTGATATCTTCAGTGATGTCGTGAGCGTCGAGATGGAAAAAGTGGAGTACGAGCAAATTGAAATCACGCCTGATGATGCGAAACGAATCGAGGAGGAGGCAGCCAGTGGGGATGTCATCCGAAAAATCGTCGGCTCGATAGCACCTTCGATTTACGGTCTTGAAGTAGAGAAGGAGGCCCTGGCACTGCAGCTCTTCGGCGGGGTCACGAAGCACCTGCCAGACGGGAGAAGAATCAGAGGAGACAGTCATATCCTCCTTGTTGGCGATCCTGGCACGGGAAAGAGCGAGCTTCTCGAATATATGGTTCGGCTTTCCCCTCGTGGTATCTACGCCTCTGGAAAGGCCAGTACGGCCGCAGGGCTTACCGCAAGTGCCACACGCGACGAATTTGGAGAGGGGCGCTGGACTCTAGAGGCGGGTGCTCTCGTCCTTGCTGATAAAGGGCTTGCTTGTCTGCATCCCGAATCTGAGGTACTCGTTGACGGTATGCCCGTCCCTGTCGGAACTCTGTTCGACGCTAATCGATCAGAGAAAGCTCTGTCGGAGGGGCAAGAGGTCGAGATTGCTCCTCTACAGAGGGAAGCCGTTTCCCTCAACCCTCACACATTGACCGTACAGAATGCAGAGGCAACACTCGTGACGCGCCGCGCGTATCAGGGACCTCTCATACGGGTAACTCTAGATTCCGGCTTTCAACTCAGGTTGACGCCCGATCACCTCGTCCTGGATGGGGAGACTTTGCGATGGCGCGAGGCCCGACAACTTCAGAAGGGTGACAGGCTTGTCGCGATGCAGAAGCTCCCTGAGCGGGTCGACCCCGTCTACATCTTAGATCTGATACCCGCCGATTGGATTGTGCGGCTCTCTCGAGGGGAGAAGAGAGAACTACGCAGAGAGGTGTTCCAGAGGTTCACCGATCAAGACGTTGACGAGGCGTCTGGTGTCATTCGCCACTTTCTCAGCAGCGGGAACACCATACCTCTGGCCGAATTCCGTCAGTTGCTTCACTGTCTTGGACTCTATGAGATCTGGCGAAGACGACCTCTCCCTTACGGCAGGAAGAAGGGGGCCGAAAGACTTCGTGTCAGCAAACTCACAGCGGACCTAGCCTATGTTCTGGGGTTCATCTATGGAGACGGCCACGTCAAGGTCACCAAGAAAAGCTCTTCCTTGAGTGCTGCA
Organism: Thermoplasmatota archaeon; assembly: GCA_022848835.1. Classification (GTDB taxonomy): domain Archaea; phylum Thermoplasmatota; class Thermoplasmata; order RBG-16-68-12; family JAJISG01; genus JAJISG01. The sequence goes on from JAJISG010000102.1 coordinate 11,454, forward strand.
CAATCGGCAGTGCACTTGTCATGTATCCGGAGATTCCTTCTCGCAGCGCGAGCTTCAACTTCTCACACGTGGGGAATGTCCGAAAGACACATTGACGGTGTCATTCAGGTGATTCGAACGAGTAGTCGGGACTATCAGATGCAGATGGGCTCGAATCTTCTCGCTTACCTTTACGAATGGGTCACTGGAGATGATCTGGTCAATCTTCTCGCGCTGGATGACGAGTCCCTGCGAGGCTTTGTTGCGGGCGTCATGGATTCAGATGGATGCATTTCCGTACGTGCAAACAGGAAAGGGGCGTCAGAATACCAGAACATCGTAATCGAGTTCGCGATTTCGTCACGCCGTCTGTCGAACATGCGGTTTATGTATGCTCTGCGTCGGTTGGACGTCTTCTCGCGGCTCCGGCGTCACCCTGGTGCATTCGGGGTCCAAATCACCTCGCGCTCTGATGCCAACCGTCTGCTCAACGCAATCTCGCCATTCTCTGAGAGATGCAGGGAGATTCCCAGGTGGAGGAGGAAGATATCGGCGCGTCATGAGGAAGTACCTGCGATTCCTGTGGCTGAAATCCTGAAGGATGTGCGTCCAAGACCAACCTGGTTGCTACCGGAGATGGTCCACAGTTCGTTCTATGAGTTCAGGAACTTGACCCGGCGGCCGTACAAGGAAGGGCTAAACAGGCTTCTACGGCCTTTGGCTCTTTGGACAACGCCAGATCAACAGCGCCGATTAGAAGGGCTCGCAAGCCAGGACTACGCACTCGATCAGGTTGCCGAAGTTCGAAGGGAGCCTTACGATGGGTACGTCTACGATCTACGAGTCCCTGAATGGGAGAACTTCCTGTGCGACGGGCTGTGCGTCCATAACTGCATCGACGAGATTGAAAAGATGAGTGAGCAGGACCGGTCGAGTATTCACACAGCGATGGAACAGCAGACCGTGCATGTCGCGAAAGCGGGTATCACGGCGACCCTTCAGACGCGTTGCGCGATCTTGGCCGCCGCCAATCCGACCCTAGGGCGCTTTGATGAACAGAAATATATTTCGGAGCAGATAAATTTACCGAGTACGCTTCTCTCGCGTTTCGACAGCATCTTTCCGATAATGGATCGGCCCCATGCTCAACATGATAAGGCGATGGCCGAACACATCCTGAAAGGCCATCTTGTCGGCGAGCAACTGCTTCGAGAAACGGATCCGGCCTCTCAGGGACAGTTCGAAGTAGATGAAGCGTTTCTTCCGTATTTTGACCCGACCTTCTTGAGGAAGTATGTCGCGTATGCCAAGCGCATCTACCCTGTCATGACCCCTGAAACGATGCAGATTATCGAGAACAAGTACCTCGAGATTCGAAAGCAGGGAGAGGTCGAAGGCGGCGCCGTTCCCATCACCCCGCGCCAACTCGAGGCTTTCATCCGCCTCGCTGAAGCCAGCGCTCGTGCCCGCCTCAGCCCGGAAGTAACGGAAGAGGACGCCAACCGCGCCGTCCGAATCGTCGAGTACTGGCTCCAGAAGGTCACTGGCATCGAAGGCGGGTTCGACATAGACATCGTGGCCACGGGCTTGAGTCAGTCCCAGCGGACCCAGATGATTGCCCTGAGGGACATCATTGCAGACCTGTCGGCAAGGGACGGTGTGGCCGATCTGAAGGATATCCTTGAACAGGCGGAGGAAAAAGGGATTCCTGCCAGCCGCGTAGAGGCCTGGCTGAAGCGGTGGAGCCAGGAGGGGGAGGTCTATTCGCCCGCGGCCAAAAAGTGGAAATTGGTGTCCCGGTTCTAGAGCTGTGCCACGGTTACCTATAAATCTGCGGCCACTAGTTTACTTCTGTTGATAAGGCTTAAAGTCTACGAACAGGGAAAGGAGGTCCTAGTGGCGGCCTGTGACGCTGGCCTCCTTGGCAAGACCTTCCGAGAGGGCGAGCTCAAGCTCCACGTGAAACCCGGGTTCTACGATGGCGTCTCCGTAACACGGGAGCAGTTCGTCGCTCACCTTAGAACCGCCACCATCGGAAACTTCGTGGGTGAGGAGACGATATCGGTGCTGCTGGAGGAGGGTTTCGTTGAGGAATCCGGCATCATGAGGATCGATGGAGTACCCCATGCTCAGTTGGTGGTGATGTGAAGAGCTTCTGCGTGGAGTGCGGGAAGGAGGGAGTGGTCTACCGGGGCCTCTGTGAGCGATGTCTCCCCAAGAAGAAGAGTCTCCTGGTGGTGCCCCCCATACTGGAGCTCCATACATGCAAACACTGCGGGACCTACAAGCTGCCTGGCGGCTGGAAACAATCCTCCTTAGAGGACGGCATCAGCTCCATCGCCTCCAAAGCCGCCGAGCTTCCTCGCGACATCCTTCATCATCACCTGAGCCTGAGTTACGCGTATGAGGATGAGAACAGACTCCAGGTTCGGCTGTCTGCTCGACTAGGTCTCCCGGGAATGACTGTGACGGAGGAGAGGGGCATAGAGGTCAGACTCAAGACGACCACGTGTCCCCAGTGCTCTAGACAGCAGGGGGAGTACTACGAAGCCATCATCCAGGCCAGGGCCCAGCAGAGGTCCCTCACGGAGGAAGAGGTGGGAGCGGTTCGTCAGCTCATCTCAGAACGGGTTCACAGGGACCCAGGCCTCTTCATCACCAGGGAGGAGAGAGTGCACGGCGGTATCAACGTCTATCTGAGCAGCAACCGGGCCGCGAAATCCATCACCCGGGAGCTGAGAAGGAGGCTGGGTGGTCGGCTGTCCTCCTCCCCGCAGTTACACACGAGAAGGAAGGGAAAGGATGTGTATCGCGTGACCTATCTTCTGAGGCTCCCTGGGCTGGCCGAGGGGGACACCATCGAGTTACGCGGAAGGATATATCAGGTCCTCTCTCTCGGGGAGCCAGCCCTCGTGCGGGACCTGCTGGAGGGTGATAACAAGACCCTTGGGTCCCAGGAGTTGCTAAAAGCCGAGCGGTTAGAGTCTAGAAGCGTTCAAGGAGTGCTCATCTCGGGGACTGAGGAGGAGATGCAGGTCATGGACTCGGAAGGGTATGATGTACACCGTGTCACCAGGCCACCGAGTCTGGAGCTAGAGGGTGACGAGGTCACGTTGGTGATAACCAGCAAGGGGGTTTTCATAGCTCCGCCCCAGGAGATGGGCAGACGAGCGGGATCGCGGTCCCGACGACCCTAGCGAGGAAGCTAAGACGCAGTTGTGGCCCCCCTCCCGATGCCCTCTTATATATCTGGTGATCCATTCCTCCGAAAGTGAAGATAGGGGTCGACTGTCCCTCACTGGACGATATCCTCGATGGAGGCATCGAAACCGGCTGCATAACCCTTCTATTCGGGGAGGCGGGCAGCGGTAAGACAAACCTCTGCCTCCAGCTGTCCCGAAACGTGGTTCGATTGGGCAGGAAGGTGATCTTCATAGATACTGAGGGCGTCTCTCTAGAGAGACTCAGACAGATCTGTGGGGATGACTTCGACGCCATCATCAAGGATATCCTGTTCTCAGAGGTCTTCACGCTGGATGAGCAGGAGGAGAGCGTGAAAAAGGCCGTCAAGCTGGCCGAGGTGAATCGGGACATAGGCCTCATCGTCCTGGACTCCGCCACCACCCACTACAGGGTGACCAGGGCCGTGGAGGAGAAGGAAGGGAGACACTCCCTCACCAGGCAGATTATGAAGCTTATGGAGGCTACCAGGAAGAATGACATACCCGTGGTCATAACCTCTCAGGTGTACACCGATCTGGAGCGGGGAACCTATGAGCCCCTAGGGGGACATATGCTATCCCACAACGCCAAGGATATCCTCAGGATGGAGAAGGTGGGACCCAACCTGAGGTTGGCGACCATTGTGAAACACCGCCACCTCCAAGAGGGTCTAGCCACAAAGTTCATGCTTACGGATAAGGGGCTGGAGTCGTAGGACGACGCCTACCACTTTCTCCCCAACATGAACTCCACAGCGGCCAACAGGTTCGAGTCGAGGGGCGGGGGCAGCTTCCTCACGAAGGCCTTTGCCTCCTCCAAAAGCTCTCGGCCCTTATCCCGTGCTGCCTCGACGGCATCGTACTTCTCGAAAATCTCCATCACCCAATGAACCTCCTCACGGGTCACATCCGTCCTGGGGGTCATCAGGATGCGGAACAGCTCCTCCCTCTCAGAGAGCGTGCAGCACTGAGAGACGTGGACGACCAGGAACGACCTCTTTCCCTCCTTGATGTCGGAGCCCCTCTCGCCCCTCCCCTTACCCTCGGTGAGGTCTATGATGTCGTCCGCGATCTGGAATATGGGACCTATCTTGTCCCCCAGGGATCTCAAGACATCCAGGGAGGCAGGGGAGGCGTCGGCCAGGATGGCGCCCCCTACCAGGGGGGCAGCCAAGTAGAAGCCTGTCTTCGCCGTCACCATACTCATGTAGTCATCCAAGGTCATCTCCATCCTTCTTCGGGCCTCTATCTCTAGAGCCTGCCCCTCACCCGTCCTTTCCACCGTCTGCGTGACCAGGTCCATCAGGCTGAGCACCACCCTCTCGTTCACACCCCTCTCCAGCGAGAGTCGCACGAGCTCATACGTCTGGGCGAACATGTAGTCGCCAATGTTGATGCCGTGGTCCTTTCCGTAGCGCACCCACACGCTGTCCCTCCCTCTACGCATCACGTCCCGGTCCTCGATGTCATCATGGACCAGGAGGAAGTTGTGCATCATCTCGCAGGCCATGGCGAAGGGGATGGCCCTCTGCACCTCACCGCCAAGGCTTTCGCAGGTCAGCAAGCAGAGCACGGGGCGGAGCCTCTTGCCACGCCTTCTCCGCTCCGGCGTGTCCAGACCCAGGGCGTAGAAGACCCCTTCGTGAAGGCTGGGAATGTCCCCTGAATCTGCGAGAAATCTCCCTAGCTCGGCATCAATCAGACCAGACTTCTCACCTAGGTAGGCCTCGAACTCGTCCACGTTCAACTTCTCAGCCACCTAGGAGTCCCAGGGAGTTGGCCCAATCCTTCGTCGGACCGGTGAGCACGACCCTGGTTTCGTGGAGACGATTTACGTCGGTGCATCCAGTCAGGAACATGACGGCCTTAAGCTCGGCTATCACCGACTCTAACTCCCTGACCACAGCCTCCGCCGATCTCTCAGCAGCCCTGAGCATCTGGGAAGCCATGCCGGCAGCGCTGGACCCCAGGGCCACGGCCTTGGCGACGTCGAGTCCATTCCTTATGCCTCCCGTGGCGATAACGGGGAGTCCCACCTGAGATAGGAAGAGGGATATAGGTGACGGGATCCCCCACTCCCAGAAGACCTCCCCCAGCCTCTCCTTCTGCTCCATTCCCTCCATCTGAGCCCTGTAAAACTCCACTGCGGAGAAGCTAGTGCCGCCCAAACCGCCGATATCTATGCCCTGTACTCCGGCCTCCTTTAGCTGGAGGGCAACCTCTTTGGAGATGCCGGCCCCGGTCTCCTTGGCGAGCACAGGCAGCTCCTTTGCGATGGTCCTCACTGCCTCCAAAACACCCCGAGCCCTTCTATCTCCCTCCGGTTGGACTATCTCTTGAGTGTAGTTGAAGTGTATGGCCAGGATGTCGCCTCCCACCATCTGGAGAGCCCGTCGCGCCTCCTCGAGACCGAGGGGCTCCTTCTCCCCCTGCCGTATGAGCTGGGGAGCTCCGATGTTGGCTATCATCAGGGGGACGCTGTGCTTCTCCACGACTGTCCAGGAGTCCTCGGGAGCCTGGTCCTGGAGGACGGGTCTCTGGCTCCCAACCCCCATTCCTACACCCACCTTCGAGGCTCCGTAGGCCAGGTTGTCGTTGATGCGAACTGCATCTTCGAAGCCGCCCGTCATGGAGGAGATGATTAGAGGGGCTGCCAACCGCTTCCCGAAGAGCGTGACGCCAGTGTCGATCTCCTCCAAGTCTATCTCCGGAAGGGCTCTGTGAAGGAAGTGCACATCATCCCAGTGATTGTGCCTGGGGCGAACCTCCTTCCCCAGGACTATGTCTACATGATCCCTCTTTCTCTCGGTCATCAAGCCCACCTAACCTCGGTGCAGGGAACATCCCTTCCCTCAAGGGCCCCCCGCAACCTTCCTCTCGCTAAACCGCTGATGATCAGGCATCGGAAACCCTCCTTCGCCATCTGAAACATCAAGCTCAGCTTTCTCCGCAGACCACCGGTGACATCCATCTCGTCCTCGAGTAGGGGCACTTCAGAGAGCGTGGAGGAGACCACCGGCAGGAGAGTGCCATCGGGTCCCTTCACCCCATCCACATCGGCGACGAAGATGGTGGTCACTGGCTTTAGGACTCGGGCGAGGAGGAGCATAAGGTCGTCGCCTGAGAGGACGGCACTTCCCCTAAGGGAATCGAGAACGACGTCCCCGAAAGTCACCGGCACCAGACCGGCGTCCAGATACCTCTGGAAGGGTCCTCCGGTGAATGACACCACCTCCCCACCCTCCATCGAGACCAGGGGAGCGGGTGGGATTGAGACAGCCGGGATCATGTGAGAGTGTAGGGCCCGCAGGACCCGTCCGTTGAGCTCTCTCATGCTCCTATGCACCTCCGCGAACCCCGCTAGCTGCTCCTGACGATGAAGGCCCCTGTGCAGTTCGTAACGATGAGCCAGCGGATGGCCGTAGCTGCCCCCTCCGTGGACGACGCACAGCTCCTCCTTAAAAGGGGCTAGCTCCCCTGCCAGGTCCTCTGTAATCTTGGAGCGGAAGCGCTTTCGTTCCCCCTTGAAGGTTATGACGCTTCCTCCCAACTTCACAAGCTTCATGCTCAAAGGATTGGAAACAACTCTGGTCCCTATTTATAATGTTGGCGGGGTCCAGACCTGCCTGGAGGACGTCTTCTCGGGTGTGGTTATCATTATCAGTTCTCAGACTCAGATGGTCGGCCTTATAAACCAATACTTGGCAAGCCATATCATGGCCAAGAGTCGTAAGATCCTGAGGATGGTGACGGCAGTGGTATGGGGCGCTTCCATTGCCACCGTCGCGCTCTCCTTGTACACGGCCCAAGCAGGATATCAGTGGGGACCTCTGGCCTACCTGAGGACCTACAACGCCATTCTGGCGGGAAGCGCTGTCGTCCTAGCTACAGTAATCATGGTTGGACTCCTGACTGTCCGCGGTGTCAACAGGACTTCGCGGCAGATCGTCGAGTCGATGGTCGAAACCCTAGGAGTTGATTCCAGCCTGCCTGTGAACCTCACTGAGGTAGAGATCGCCGTGAAGGAGGAGCTGCAGACTGTCAACAGCCCTAAGGCCCAAGAACTCCAACAGACCCTCCAGAAGCATAAGGACCTACAGACCTTCAGGAGGGACATCAGATCCCTGCTGGCAGCCCCTGTGGGCCTCCTGTCGGTCATCTTCGCCATATCTGCCGCCTGGGCAGTTCCCGCCACCGGGACACTCCTAGAGACCTTCTCCTTCCTCAACACAACGCTCCTGTTCTTCGTCGCGTACGGCATGGCGGTGGCAGTGGCGTCGATTGTCGCAGGAGCAGTCGCGCTGCGTTCTTCAAGGAAGACGATAGTCGCGTAAGACGGGGGACTTAGCCCCCCCTTCCCTTTTCTTGTGTCCCTACTCATCCTACCATACTACTGCCGAAACCCTGCAGTCCATGGGGGACATCCTTAGATGCGGTAGGGCACTCGTGACCAACCGTTAAATATCGCTGGCCTCCTTATGAGTAGAGCCTATGGTAAAAAAACCCGGTCGGATGTACCGGCAGGCGAAGGGTCAGGCTTACACCCGAAAGGAGTATATGGGGGGCGTCCCCAACCCTCGCATCACACAGTTTGAGATGGGAAACCCGAACGGAGAGTTCCCTCTGACGGTGAGCTTGGTCGCGAAGGAGGCGTGCCAGATAAGGCACACGGCCCTGGAAGCTGCGAGGATTACGGCCAACCGATACATCTCCAGGCGAGCGGGGCGGCAGTACTTCATGAGGATCAAAAGCTATCCTCATATCGTCCTGCGAGAGAACAAGGTGGCGGTAGGTGCCGGGGCGGATAGGATATCGGACGGGATGAGAGCTGCCTTCGGCTCGCCAGTGGGAACGGCGGCTCGCGTGAAAGCTGGTCAGACGGTGATGTTCATCAGAACCACGCCGGCCAACCTCGAGAACGCCAAGACGGCCCTGACCAAGGCCATATACAAGCTTCCCACCCCATGCAGAGTTTTGGTAGATGCTCCTTAGGCCCAGTCTATCCCGGTGAACCTCATGGAGATGGAGAGGGCATTGGAGGAGATTGAGCTCAGAGATTGCAGATCGGTGGGACTCCAGTATCCCGACGGGATGAGGCTCCAAGCCATGGAGATAGCGGAGGAGTTGGAGAGGCGTTCCGGGGTGACCGTCATGATCTCCGCCCAGCCCACCTTTGGCGCCTGCGATGTCCCGAGGATGCCGGTGGATCTCATCATCCAGATAGGTCACGCGCCCATGCCCTACCTCCACCTCAAGAACGTGCTGTTCCTAGAGGCTTCCATGCCGCTCCCCTCTGTGGACTTTCTCTCCCGCGCCCTCTCCATGGTGGGCCAGCGAGTGGGGCTACTCACGACTGTCCAGCACCTACCTTGGCTGGAGGAGGTCAGGAGGTACCTGGAGGAGAGAGGAAAGGAGGTAGTGATAGGGGAAGCCGATGGCCGCATCGCCTACGCAGGTCAGCTCTTGGGATGCGATGTGCACACCGCTCGCTCCGTGGAGAATCTGGTGGATGCCTTCCTCTACGTCGGGACCGGGGACTTCCATCCCCTGGGTTTAGCCCTGGCAACCGAGAAGAGGGTGGTGGCGGCTGACCCCTTCACCGAGGAGATCAGGGATATGAGTAAGGTGAAGGAGGCTATCCTGAGGCAGCGGTTCGCCGCCATCGCCGCTGCTATGGAGGCCAGCACCTACGGCATCATCGTCT
>JAJISG010000103.1 GCA_022848835.1 Thermoplasmatota archaeon
ACTCCCGGCATCTACGTCCGGTTCAAGGGCCTTCAGGAACTCCTGCAGCGGTTCGGTGAGGGCCTCGTCTACCTGCGGGAGGATGGGGAGGACATGAGGGCCGCGGAGCTATCCAAAAGGACCACCTTCCTGCTATCCGACCACAGGAACCTCACTCAGGAGGAAGAGGAGATGGTCATGGAGATGCGCCCGAAGGTCCTCAGGGTGGGTCCCCTGCCACTCCACGCCGACCACTGCATCCTGATCGCTCAGAACGAGCTTGACCGAAGGGGTCTTTAGACCTCCTTCATGGCCTTGGTCAACCCTTCGAGCCCTGACCGCAGCACGCTAGTTTCCATCCCAAAGCAGAGCCTGAAGTGGTTCTCCGCACCGAAGAACCTGCCAGGGGCGATGAGAGTCCCATGATTCCGTAGGGCAACGGAGGCGAGTCTGTCCACATCTCCGCGGAAACTGGGGAAGGAGACGTAACCATCTGGAGGTACCCACGCCACATCTGCCTCTTGTTCGACCCACTCGTCCACAAGCTTCCGGTTATCATTGATGAGTCTGCGGTTCCTGCGTCGAACTCTGTCCCTCATCTTCAGCGCCCCGATTGTCAAGGCATCGCTCAACGTAGAAGGCGCCACAGTGGTGAAGTTCTTGGCAGCCCTGATCCGTTTGAGTAGCTGCGTGGAGGCGAGACACCAGCCGATCCTGACCCCTCCCAGGCCGTAGAACTTCGAGGGGCTGGACGTGACGATGAACCTGTGGCTGACGGTTAAGGCACAGGGTGGGGCCCGCTCGAAGGCAGCCTCTCGGAATACCTCGTCCATCAGGATGTGGAAATCTCTCTCCTCAGCGAGGGAGGCTAGCTCACGTAGGATCCCTCCATCGGTGAGCGTCCCACCCGGATTGTAGAGGTTCGTCAAGACGAGGAGTCTGGTGTCCTCCGGCAATGATTCCGTCATGTGATCTATGGGCAAGTCGAAGCCCTTTTCTGACGACCGAGGCAGGTAGGATATGCGGGCTCCCAACATCTGAAAGGCCTTATAGAGGGGCTCGTAAAATGGCCTCTCTACCACGACCTTCGAGCCTCTTTCGAGGAGGGTCAGTCCCACAAGGAAGTTGGCCTCACTGGCCCCTTGGGTAACCAGGACCTCATCTTCAGAGACGTGAGAGATCTCGGCGATGAGCTTCCTGAGCTCCGGGGAACCACCCAAGTATGCCCAGGAGAGGTCCATGTCCTCCAGGGGGCCCAACTCCTCAAGACTCAAGGGTGGAAGATTGCTCCCGGCGATGTCATACCTGCAGGTCTCGATATTAGACACGAGGTATTCGAGGAGGTCGAAGGGAGGAATCTCCATGGACCATCATCACCACTCCTCTCAAAAACCTGACTACGGGCAAGATTTCCCGGGATTCCCAAGAGCACCGTCTATATTGCCCAGGCCGCAAGCCTTTATAAACACCTCACACTAGAATGGAACGGGGGTCTCATGAAAGCTGTCATGGTCGTGGATATGGTGAACGATTTCGTGACAGGAAAGTTAGGCAGTCCTCGATCTCAGAAACTGGTGCCTCGGTTGAAGGCCTTCTTGGAGCGGGCCAGGTCGAAAGGAGTGCTCGTGATATACGTCTCTGACGCCCATCGTCCGGGTGATTCGGAGCTGAGGGTCTGGGGTGAGCACTCCATGAAGGGATCTGAGGGCGCTAGAATCGTGGATGAGCTGATCCCAGAGAGGGGGGATCTGGTCTTCGAGAAGCAGTGGTATGATGCCTTTCAGAACCCAACCCTGGATGTCGAGCTGAAGAAGCGGGGCATAGATGAGCTCCTGATGACTGGCGTGGCAACCAATATCTGTGTTCAGAACACCGCCGCAGAGGCATCCTTCAAGGGATACGATGTGGCGGTGGTGAAAGACTGCACCGAAGCTCCTTCGGAGGAGGACCACCGACAAGGCTTGAAGTATATGAAGACGATGTATGGGGCCAGGGTAGTCAGATCCGATGAGGCCCTGTAGGTGGTCCTTTGGGAAGATTCCACATAGCTAGTGAGAAGGACATTCTGTCAGGGAGGACCACGGACGTATATTTTCAGCGGACGAATGAGATTCTCCGCAAGGAGGGGAAGGACAGGGAGCCTGTGGTGGCTGAGTTCACCGCCGGAGCCCTTCCTCAGGCGTGGGACTGGGGTGTCTTCTGCGGTCTGGAAGAAGCAGTGAAGCTGCTGGAGGGACGGTCCGTTGACCTCTACGCCCTTCCCGAGGGTACCATCTTCAATCCCAGGAGCCACCGCGGTATTCGCGTGCCCGTCATGGTCCTAGAGGGCCCCTATGGGGAGTTCTGTGCATATGAGACGCCCCTCCTTGGACTCCTATGTCAGGCCACGGCCATCGCCACGAAGGCCAGTCGTGTAAAGAAGGCGGCTGAAGACCGGGAAGTCACCTCCTTCGGTATCAGAAGGATGCATCCCGCTTTGTCACCCATGATAGACAGAGCCGCCTTCGTAGGCGGACTGGATGCGGTCTCCAGCCTGACGGGTGCGGACGCCATAGGGAAGACACCGCAAGGTACCATGCCCCACTCTCTGACCATCATCCTGGGAGGCCCAGAGGCGGCCTTCAAAGCCTTCGACAAGCACGTCTCTGAGGACGTTCCCCGAATCGTCCTGGTGGACACGTACCTTGATGAGGTCGCAGAATCACTCATGGCCAGTGAGACAATCCCAAGCCTGTACGGGGTAAGGCTAGACACGCCCACCTCAAGGAAGGGTAGTTTCGCGGAGATCATCCGTCAGGTGAGGTGGGAGCTGGACGTGAGGGGCCATGAGAAGGTTAAGATATTCGTCTCGGGCGGCTTGGATGAGGACAGCATACCGGAATTGGCCATGGCGGGAGCCGATGGTTTCGGCGTGGGGACCAGTGTCTCCAACGCCCCCACGGTGGATTTCTCTATGGACTTGGTGGAGGTGGCTGGACGACCCGCGGCGAAACGAGGCAAGTTTAGCGGTCGCAAGGAGGTCTTCAGGTGTGAGGACGATCTCATGTATGTGGTCGGCAGTAAGGCTCAGGAATGCCCTGTCTGCGGTGGTGACACGAAGGCCATGTTCGAGCAGTATCTCAGAGGCGGGAATCTGGTGAGAGATCTTCCGAAGCCAGAGAGGATAAGGGAATACGTATTGCGGCAACTAGAGAAAGTCTCACTCTCGTCTCATTAGGTTGATCGCCCGCAAAGGTTGATATGGGAAATTGCAGTAGGCGGTGAAGGTCTCCATGCCCCTGGTTCCCGATGATCTGAGGTACACGAAGGACCACGAATGGCTCAGATTAGATGACGACAGGGCCGTGGTGGGCATCACCGACTATGCTCAGATCGAATTGACTGATGTCGTGTACGTGGAACTCCCGTCTGTAAAATCCGAGTTTTCAGCGGGTGAGGAGTTTGCCATCATTGAGTCGGTTAAAGCAGCCTCAGAGCTCTATGCCCCCGTGAGCGGCGTCGTGGTAAGGGTCAATAAGAAACTGGAGGACCGGCCTGAACTGATTAATGAGGATCCCTATGGAGAGGGATGGATAGGGGTCATCGAGGTAAAGAAAAAGTCTGAGTATGAAGAGCTGCTTACGCCTGAACAGTACAGGGAACTGACTGCGGAGTAGGGAATGCCGGGAGCATCTCTGTTCTTCTCTCTCTTTCGTTATTCGATTTTGCTGAGATCTCTCTCTCCAGAGTAGAGGAAGTGGATCTTCGGTACCCAGCTTCCCGGTGCATGGAGTGGAAACAGCGAGTTCTCGTTACCAAGAATCCTCATAGAGGCGATGAACATCCCCATCGAAACCATCGCAAATTATCATGATCATCATTAACGTCACGTTCTCATCCCTGTACTCTTCAGGTGGGACCGGTATCAAGAGAAAGAGGCCGAAACGGAATGCCACCTGTGCGCTGGTTCCTCACAGGGGCGTACCGACCGAACGGAAGATCCAGGTACGGTCTCCTTGCGCGACGAAAGTCGCTCTGCACTCGACGCACTGCCGGTAGGACGCGATGCCACCGTTACCCAGGTACTCGAGGATGCGATGGTTGCAGGCGCTACGCGGGTCAGCCTTCGACTGGACAATCGTCGGTGAGGCCATCTGAGGTTTGCCGGTTGGCAGGCTGCCATGCTTGCGGCGCCACCAAGCCATCTTCCGTCCATTCTCGTGTGTTGCCCCTCTGAGCGTCCTACGAGCTTCGGAAACCAGCCACTGTGGACTGGAGGCACCATACTCCGTTCGAACGTACTTTACCAGGTCTTCAGGGAACCGTCGCGGTTCCCTGTTCAAACGCACACCACTTACGGGGATTCCGAACATCTCACTCACCTAGTCCTATAAGAGATAGGCGGTATATTTATAATGTCTTCAGAATATAAATTGATAACCTCCGCCGGTAGAGTGATATTGTCTACGTGGATGACGACAGTGTCAGCCTCGAGGTTGAAAAAGGTGTGTGATAGGAGATCTGACATCCTCGGTGGTTGAGAGGAAAACGCGCCTGAATTGTTCAATGAGAATGATCTGCTCGGGGTTACTTCGTGACCAGATAGGACTAGCCCCCTAACGGTTCTTTGGCATGGCCATGTGACGTTTTGAGGCTAGTGCTACCCCCTATTCAATCCGCTGAACTTGGCGCCGTGAAGCTGTCGTTTAGATTGACCTCCGGCAGAGATCTAATCTGCTTCTCATGAACCTTGCTTCATTCAACGGGAGCCTCCATTCTACCAGCAGACATTCCAAGGCTAAGTGCTACACATATCATCACAAGGATCCTCACTAGGGCAAACCTTAGCCTCTTCCCCGGTTGGTCCCGATGAACCCCGGCTAATCGCGGATGGGCTCCCTAGATCGTCACCCCAGGGAACGCTACGATGACATCTGTGTGTGAATGAGAGGGTTGGGATGTTGGAACAGAGTCCTTGCCCTAAGTCTACACGATGGAGTTCCCGATTGTCATCACCGATTGGACGAACTCATCGATTCCGATATTGAAAGACCTTAAAAGGATATGTGCCATGTTATCATCTCGCTGGACCCTCCCGACAATTTTGGGCACACGACGTAGGACCATGCTACTCCAGTCATCTGTGGATGTAATGATCCTGACCACCTCATCTAGATCGCTTTCGCTCAGCAGTAGGGCTAAGTCGAATATATTCTTGTAATCAGCCGGGAGGCCAGCCTTGTTTGCTGCAAGTTCGTGGGAGTTAGCGACTCGACACTCGACGCTTGCTGAACTCCCTCGGGTTGCGATCTTCTTGATGACGCCTTTCTTCGGATTGAACTCGAAGTAGTGGGGCGTCCTCTTCTCGTAAATCTTGGGTCGTGATACGTCGACTCGAAGCTGAACCTCCTCGATGACCTCCTTGAGCTGTTCCGCTTCCTCTATAGCCTCATTAGTAGACGGAATGTACATCTTGTGAAAGCTTACGCCCCAATCGTCCTCCTCGTCTGCTGCCATCCCCTGAGCCCGAAACGCGCGAGAGATGCTCCTCAGATCTTCGGGTCGTGTGATAGCGTCTACGTCGAGTGTGTTCCTCGTCGCAATGTGATGAGTCCACGCGCGAGCGCCCCAACCCCCTATGATAACAAGAACGTCTTTGACAGCACTCAAGAGGCCTAGGGATTGAATTTCAATGTCCTCCCTAATCGCCTCAGGGAGCTGCTCAATATTCAGTACCATTACCTTGCGCCCCTCACTCCGTGCTCAATAGCTCCCATGTCCAAGTATAGATCGACGTTCCATTTGTCCTCGTACGGCTCCTCCCATCCCTCCTTTCCAAACTCCTCCTCAGATTCCAGGAAAACCGGAGGTCGACCGCTCGAGGCGAAAGAGAGAAACCTTTGGGGGTCGCCCTTCACGACTAGGTCACCGGCCAAGTCATTGAGGATGTCCAAGTAGCATCCCACGACATTCACTACTCCCCTGGCCTGTGACAATTGAAGGAGTCGATCAAAGTTCATCGGGTGTCCACTCAGAAGTTGAATACAGAGATCCTCGACGCCG
>JAJISG010000104.1 GCA_022848835.1 Thermoplasmatota archaeon
CCGGGAGGAGCAGTTGATGAGAAGCTCATACTCTCGGCCCACCTTGGCTGCCTCCTTCACGATGCGGTCGTGAATCTTCATGAACCACTCCCGGGCCGCCTCCTGGTCCTTGCACAGTACGTGGAGATCGGGCATGTTGAGTCTGCGAACCCGGAAAAGGAGGCTCACCTCGCCGGACTGCTCCAGCCTATACGCATCCGCCACCTCGAAGGCCCCGAAGGGCAGCTGTTTGTAGCTGATGGTCCAGTCGCTCATGTTGCTGAATTGTTGATGACAGGCAGCGTAGCGCAGGACGAATGCCCTCTTCTCAGTCTCCACCTTGTAGAGACGGTCTCCGAACAGCTCCGCATGCTCCGCCACGGCCCTCTCCGAGAGGTTGAACATGTTGGTTCCCCTGAGGGGGTAGACATGCAGTCCGAGGGTGTTGACCACCCGATGCGCATAGTCGGAGACGAGGTCGAACATGAGGCTTGCCTTGGGGTCGTAGCGCATGTGGCCCACATCGCTTCGGGACTCCCACTTGAAGCCGAACTTCCTGCAGAGGCGGTGGTAGGCGGGCTCACCTACAGGAGGATACTCCTCCTTCAGCGCCCCCTTCCGGACCATCACGTTGAAGGACTCTGTTTCGCCCGTGTATTCCGCCGGAGGGAACTCCTTCCCGTTCCTGGTCAGCACCAGGAACTCGTGCTCCTTCTCCTCCACCACGGTCGCCTCGCCTGCCTCTAGGGTAATCTCCCGAGAGAGCTCCGAGAGTGGATGCCCCTTGCAGGACAAGCGGAAGGCCTTGTACCATCCGAAGGGGGAGAGGTGAACCTCCAGACCGCGATCCTGGACAGCCTCCTCCAGCTGCGCTAGGATCTCCTTCGCCTTCGGGGGGCTGGCCAGGGAGGAGCTGAGGTGGGCATAGGGATAGAGCAGGACCCTCCTCTCCTTCACCTGGTCCGCCACATCCTGGATCTCTTCCGCAGCCTTGGCGGCGATCCCATCCACGTTCTCCTCATCCCTCTCTTCAGCGCTGATGAAGCAGACCAGTACATCCTCGAACGCCGCCTTCAGCTTGTCCTCCGGCACCTCCTCGGCATAGCTCGTCTTATCCTTGGCCTCATACTCCATCTGGTCTGCGTGGATGAAGAGTATCCTCATCGGGCCGAGAAAGAGCCTGGAGCATATTAAAAGGGGTTGGTGCAGCTCTTCCAGGCCCCCTCCTTGCAGCCTGAACACCATCCTAGCGAATCCCTTCGGGAACAGGATTATAGCATGAGACGAGATGGAGGGTTTTGGCGTGAGAGATGAGGCCTACTGAAGCACTGAAAGAGGAGCATAGGGCGATAGAGAGGGCCCTGAAGGCCATGGAGGTGGCTGCAGAGATGCTGGACCTGGGCCAGGAGGTCCCCAGGGAGCTATTGGAGAAAATCTTGGAGTTCGTGCGCGGTTTCGCCGATCGATGCCACCATCATAAAGAGGAGGGCGTCCTCTTTCCCTATCTGGAGCGAAAGGGGCTGCCACGCGACCTCGGCCCCATCGGGGTCATGCTGGCTGAGCATGAGATGGGGAGGGGCCATGTGAAGGCCATGGCTGAGGCCGTCGAGGAGGCGAGACCGAGGGATTTCGTTGCCCATGCCAGGGCCTACGCTGCACTCCTACGCGACCACATCGCCAAGGAAGATAACGTTCTCTTTCCGATGGCCGACCAGATGATCGGCCCGGTTGAGGCGGAGGAGCTTATGGGGGAGTTCGAAGAAGCCGAAGAGGAGCTGAGGGGGAGCCACG
>JAJISG010000105.1 GCA_022848835.1 Thermoplasmatota archaeon
GACCCAGGTCTCTTAGGGACGTGGCCAGCAATCCTTCGGCCATTGGCCAGCTCGAGTCCTGGGCGACATCTTGGGAGAAGGGGAGGCCCAAGAAGAGGGCCGTCATCATGGTCGGTGATCCCGGCATCGGAAAGACCAGCGCAGCCCATGCTCTCGCCCGGGATTTCGGATGGGGTGTCATCGAGATGAACGCCTCCGATACCAGAAACGCGACGGCTGTGAAGGAGATTGCCACTCGGGGAGCACTGTACGAGACCTTCACAGATAACGGGGACTTCATCAGACATCAAGAGGGTGGACTGAAGCTCATCATCCTCGATGAGGCGGACAACCTCTTCGGCCGGGAGGACTATGGTGGCATCGGGGCAATCGTCGACACGATAAAGAAGACTAGGCAGCCCATCGCCCTCGTGGTGAATGACTACTACGAACTCACGAGGCGTTCGTCGGCCATTAAGAGGCTATGTCAGACCATCAGGTTTCGCAGACCTAGGATACAGGCTGTCACCAAGATCCTGCGGAACATTGCGAGGTCTGAGGGATTACGGGTGGATGAGTCGGTGATACAACATCTCTCTGAGAGGTCCGGGGGAGACATCAGGTCGGCGATCAACGACCTCCAGGCCCTTGCAGTCGGAAGGGAGGCGGTTTCTGAGAAGGACCTTCTTTCCCTGGGCTATAGGGACAAGCGGAGTGAGGTCTTCGAGGTCTTAGGGGAGATATTCAGGTCCGGGAGCCTTGAAAGTGCGAGGAGAAGTGTGAGGGATGTTGACGAGGACCCAGAGAGGCTTATCCTCTGGATAGACGAGAACCTGCCCTACGAGTATCGGGATCCGGAGGACCTGGAGCGAGGGATGAGGAGACTTGCGAGGGCTGACGAGTTTCTGGGTATGGTGAGACGGAAACGGCAGTATAGTCTCTGGAAGTATGCCAGCGATCTCATGGCCGGAGGCTTGGCCGTCGCGAGGAGGGGGAGTTACGCGGGGGCGCAGTACCGATTCCCCCTCTGGCTTTCGAAGATGTCAAGGACCAGGTATATGAGATCCACCGTCGATTCTGTCCTGCAGAAGCTTGGGCAGTCGTGTCACCTTTCGAAAAGGGCCACCAGAGAGTACCTCCTCCCGTCTTTCAAGTTCCTCTTCAGACATAGCGAGGAGTTCAGGATAAGTCAGACTCTGAGGCTTGAACTCGAGGCGAGAGAGATAGCCTTGATCCTGGGAGAGAAACAGGACAGTAACGCCGTGAAGAGGGTTCTTCAGGGATCGGAGAGTATGAGAATTGGGAAGCCAACGGTGGTGCCTTTCTCAAGGTTTGAAGCCTAACTCCTCTCCTTTGACCTCTTCGTAAAGGTCCATAAGCTCGTTCAGGAACTGGTCGTAGGTTTTTCGGAATTTCTGCCAGTAGAGCCTGTCCCGAGTCTTTGCTGTTATCTGGATGCTAGTCAGATTCTTCACTTTCATTTCGGAGCCTCCCTTCATCTCTGGTGGACGGTATTCTGTAGTAATACATAACTCTATTGCTCCAATATGGACAAATACAAAGCCTAGTTCCTATTCTAAAAAGGATATTATATCTATAATGGTTATATAGGTTTGAGTTGGTTACAATAAGCTCCATAATTCTATGGTTCGTACAAAGCTTTTTTGATACTCGGTAGTCCGAACATCAAACGGGGAGGGAAAATCCACCCCATTCATCCTGTATCCAACGATATCGCAGAGACCTTTTGATCAGGTCTCCGACAACGCTCGGCAAGCATCGCTTGGGTCTTCTCGAAGAGCGATGGTTCAAGAAGGGCGGGATGCGATGATTTTCTCAGGACTCCGTTGCGTCTTTGATATCCCGCGTATAGAGGATTGCGGAGGAGATAGCGCACCGTGGACCGATGCCAGGTCTTATCCTTTCTCGTGGGTACCCTACTCCGGTTCAGCCATTGGGCGATATCTTCCAGGGTTTCTCCCTCGAGATACTTATCGAAGACGCTGAGGACCACAGAGGACTCGGAAGGGGAAGGGATCAGGCTTCCTTCCTGGATTCTGTAACCATAGGGTGGTTGACGTGTCGGAGGTTGCAGGGAAGACATGTCGGAGGCAGCGAACAGCCCCAACCTCACCGACTCTTGAGAAAGTAGCGTTTCAGCTTCCTTAAGAGTTATCCCCATTTCTGTACACCATCGAACGAGGGCATCGGAGGCCGCATTCACACCGTAGTGCTGGAGTAGCTCTTTCTTGGAGGCGAACTTGAGAAACAGTTTCTGTAAGAGGAGCGGTTCTCGTGGCGCGGCCGCTCTACAGCTGTGACATAGGTGGATCTTCCCCAATTCCGCGTTACGTCCGGATTTATTCGATTCCGCTACGATAAGGTCCCCGACGCCATCTTCGGACCAGCAGCGTTCACACTTCACCTACAGCCTCCCCATCAACTCTGCTAGACACAGGATCTGCGGCTCTCAGCTCCTCGATTTTCGCCAACAACTGTTCAATCCGCTTTTTCCCGGTATCCTCGCGCACCCTCTCATGGAACTTAAGGAGCACCTCATGAAACTCATCATCAGCTATTATTGGCCTGTGGTTCCCTCGACGTAATGTCCCATCCCAGTAAGAGTATCCAGCATATACGGGATTCAGCAGCAGATAGCGAATCGACCAGATTGACCACTTTCGCCCTCTGTTACCATTGCTACCTCTGCTGTGGAGATCTTTGGCGATCCAACTCATTGGCTTTCCCCTCAGGTGATCGCCAAAAACCTCACGCACCACAGAAGCTTCCTCAGGATCGACTCTCAAGCCACCATTTTCGTATCGATAACCGAAAGGAGCGTTGAATCCCAATAATCCCGAACCGGACTTCGCCTTCTGACGCATTCCCATGTATACCCTCTCAGCGATCTGTTCGCTCTCGAGCTGGGCTATCCTTTGTATGATGTCCATGACGAAACGTCCCATGGCGGTCCCAGTATCCAGGGATTCCTGCATACTGGTGAACTCCTTCTCCCAGGTTCGGAGACGGTCCATCATCCCCATGAAATTACGACTGTTGCGGTGTATCCTGTCCATTTTCATGACTAGGATAGTGTCCCACAGGTCACGCTCCTCCAGCATCTTGGCATAAGCTGGCCTTTTCTCATCTCGTCCAGAATACCCCTTATCGATGTACTCTTCTACTATACTCCATCCCCTGGCAGCACAATAGGATCTGAGACTGTCCATTTGAGCATCAAGGGAGAAACCCTCTCTTGCTTGATCTTCAGTAGATACGCGAGCGTAGAGCGCTGCCTTCATCCCATCCCACGCCGGTATCAGGTAGTGCGCTTTAAAAGCCTTCGCACCAGCAAATGCTGTAAAGGAAACTATGAGAATACTAACGCTAATACCGAGTATTATGACAATAATATACCATTCTGCAAATATCCCGGAATCAACCGCATCCGGCCGATGCCCTCAGGTACCCGATGCTTCAGGACTATTCGATGAGTTCTGATATGTTGTAGGCAACACTGCATTCCGAGAGTGATGAGAAGTCGTGGGATGTGTCCTTATTCTTAGGACGATGTCCATTCGAGAAGTTGCTGCATCTCCTCCACACCTTCAACTGAGTAGTCCGCCAGCTGGAGTAACCGCGCGGGAGAATCAGGGTGTCGTACGGCGATTCTGTAGCCCCGCAAACTGCCACCTTTGACCAACTCCGCAACTGATCGGAAGGCATCTAGATCGGTCGTGTCATCCCCTGCATAGAGAATCCGTCTGATGCCTCTCTCCTTCACCAAGAGCTCCAAGGCCTTCCCCTTGTCAAGCGGATACTCAGGGCGAAGCTGGACCAGCAGTTTCCCCTCAGTCATTCTTACTCCCGCCAGATCAATCTCATCCAACTCGCGGAGTATACATTCCCGGGCCTTCACTGGATTGGCGGCTCGCCTGTAGTGAATGGCATGGCTGAGCTCCTTCAACTCAAGAAGGATACCCTCACAGTCGATGGAAGACCTGAGCGTCTCCCCAAGAGACCTCATCCTTGCGGCGACCCCCTCCGGCAGCAGTATCCTTCTCTTTCCGCCCTCGATAATCTCCAGGCCATGATTTCCCACATATATGATGGACGGAATGTTTACAATTCTCAACAAAGTCGAGGCGGCGCGCCCGGAGATGATCACGACAATCTTGTGCTTTGCCGAAAGAGCCTCGAGATATCTCCGCGTGAGGGAGGGCATCTCCACCGCATCCGGTGCATCCACTATCTGGCAGAGGGTCCCGTCGAGGTCTAGGAAGATTCCTGTCTCATCTCTCTCGTCCTTGAGAGGTTGGAGATGCTCCAGGTTGTCTAGGGCATTGGGAGGGATGCGGACCTTCACAAGCCCCCCACCCACGACCCCTGAATAACATTTGCGGACCTAATCTGGCGCTACGCGCCTGAGCTCATCAGCTCGCTCTTCGGGGTGTGAATCATTCAGGAACACTCCAGCTCCAAGCTCGCATCCCGCTAGATACTTCAACTCGGTGCGACTTCTTCTCATGGGATATATCTCAATGTGGAAGTGATAGTAGGAGTATTTTCCGCCATCCACCGGTCTCTGATGAAGAACCATCACGTATGGCATCTCGTCATCCACCAAGTTGTCGTATTTCTGCAGCACCCGCCTGAGTAGTGAGGCCAAGGCCAGACTCTCGTCCTCCTTCATCTCGTCCAGAGCAGAAAGATGTCTCTCCGGCACGATTTGGACCTCATACGGCCATCGCGCCCAGAAAGGGACATAGGCCAGTAGGCTGCCCTCCGTGGCTATGACGCGACCACCTTCCGCCAACTCCAATTCCACCATTTCGCATAAGAGGCAGGTGCCGCCGGAGTGAGAGTGGACCAGCAACGATTCCAACTCCATCCGCATTAAAGGCGGAGTGAATGGGAAGGCGTACAGTTGACCGTGAGGGTGAGAGAGAGTGACACCGACGTCCTTCCCGCGGTTTTCGAAGATGAGGACGTACTTCACATGAGGCCGCCTCTCCAGGTCCAGAAATCTCTCCCTCCAGAGTCTGATTATGTCCTGCACTGATTCCAGGGGGAGATATGCGAGGGCCGTGTCGTGAGATGAGGTGTACACAAGAACCTCGCAACTTCCATCGGAGGGTTCGACCTGCTGTGAACTCGAGCCTCCGATGTATGGTCTGGGTGGGGGATGAGTCAAGGCTGGGTAGCGGTTGGGCACTGCTACCGCTCCCACTCCTTCCGGGACTCCCTCGGTGCCAGCGCAGAAGGGGCAATCCTGAAGGACAGGCCTATCCTGTCTGTGGACAGCAGTAATGATCCACTCTCTTAGCAGTGGGTTCCATCTGAGTTCGGACATCAGTGGAGGAACGCCATCCTTCCGTAAAAGATTCCTGGGAGGAGGTAGGCCGAAGTCCGCAAGGGAGGGTCCTGCACCAAAGACCCAGCCAAGCCCTGCACTGGTATACAACAAGCTAATAAGGGAAACAATAATTCGATGTCCTCGTCTCTCAGACGCCACTTCGGAGGCATGACGATGCAGTCTGTAGAGTTGGAACAGAAAGCTTTGGAGGATTACAGGGGGATCGTCAGCGAGGAAATCCTTGATTCCATCGTGGAGGCGGCTGAGCCACTCCAGGGCAAGAGAGTTCTCCACATAAACTCTACTTCCTTTGGCGGTGGCGTGGCCGAGATTCTCTCATCCATGGTTCCTCTGATGGTGGACTTGGGTCTTGACGCTCACTGGAGGGTGATCGAGGGCGATCCGGCATTTTTCAATACAACCAAGTCGTTCCACAACAGCCTGCAGGGTGGTGATGTGAACATCTCGGATGAGATGCGTGGCCACTACAAGGAGGTGAACCGGAAAAACGCGGAGGATCTGAAAGATGACTGGGATGTGGTGGTGGTCCACGACCTCCAGCCTGCTGCTCTCATAGAGCATGTGAAGAGGGAGGGAGTGTGGATATGGAGATGTCACCTCGATCTATCTACCCCCAACCGGGACTCTCTCGCCTTCATAGGCCAGTTCATAGCCTCTTATGACTCCGCCATCTACACCATGGAAGGTTACATCCCGTCGGGGATTGGGAGGAGAAAGCCCGCCATCATTCACCCCAGCATAGACCCTCTGAGCAGCAAGAACCTCCCCATGGAGCCAACGGATGTCGATTCGATTCTCGCCCGCTACGACATCGACCCCTCGAAACCAACGGTCTCCTCCGTCGCCCGCTTTGATCCCTGGAAGGACCCCATCGGCACTATAGACCTTTACAGGGTCGTGAAGAGGCGTGTGCCGGACCTTCAACTCCTCCTAGTCTCCTCCATGGCTGACGATGATCCTGAAGGGTGGGAGTACTATGAGAAGGCAGTAAGGAGGGCGGGT
Source organism: Thermoplasmatota archaeon (assembly GCA_022848835.1). GTDB lineage: Archaea > Thermoplasmatota > Thermoplasmata > RBG-16-68-12 > JAJISG01 > JAJISG01. Next base: position 6,359 of record JAJISG010000105.1, read on the forward strand.
GAGGATCCCGACATCTTCTTCCTGACGAATATGATAGGTGTGGGGAACAGAGAGGTGAACGCCATTCAACGCCGTTCCAGTTTGGGTCTTCTGAAGTCGATTCGGGAAGGTTTCGGACTGACCGTATCTGAGTCTCTCTGGAAGAGAGTCCCCGTTATCGGGTCACGAGTTGGAGGAATTCCGCTACAGGTCATGGATGGGGAGAATGGCTTCGTTGTGGATGATTCGCAAGGCGCGGTAGAGCCGATGGTCCGTCTACTTAAGGACGAGGTCCTAAGAGAGAGGATGGGTGAGGCTGGTAAGGCCCACGTCAGGAAGAACTTCCTCATCACGCGGCATCTCCGAGACTACATCAACCTCTTCGTGAGCCTGTTAGAGGATTCAGGGCGGGGGACCACGTAACATATAGGACGGAGTTGCATTGTCCCACATAACATCCTTCGAGGTGTGCTATTGAGAGTTTTCGACATAAGCTTGACGCTAGGACGGAAGACCCCTCATTATCCTGGCGATGTCCCTTTTTCAAGACAGGAGGTCAGGAGCATGGACGCAGGAGATGAACTCAACCTTTCGGAGCTTAGCTTGGGGGCCCATTCAGGCACCCATGTGGACGCTCCATACCATTTCCTGCCTCAAGGGAGGAGAATAGATGAGTTGCCAGCCGATGCATTTTCGGGACCTGCCACGGTTCTAGACTTGAGACATGTGGCCCGTTCCATAGACGAGGAAGACCTTGCACCCATGGACATACCGAAAGGGCACATTGCTCTGCTGAAGACGAGGAACTCGGAAAAGCTGGCGGCCTCCTTCATTGAGGACTATGTTTTCCTCTCGGAGGATGGCGCCAGGCGACTCACAGAAGCGGAGGTCAAGGCTGTCGGCATTGACTACCTCTCCATTGAGGGCTTTCACGTGGAGGGCTTTCCGGTACACCGTCTCCTACTCGAGGCGAGAATAGGGATCATAGAAGGTCTAGATCTCTCCAGGGTGGAAGCGGGAGAATACTGGCTCTTCTGCCTCCCTATGAAGGTTGAGGGAGGGGACGGCGCTCCTGCGAGGGCTATCCTGGTGAAGGGCTGGTCCAAGGTGGGGAGTTTATCTGTCGGGGGGGCTATATGATGGCAGGGAGGAGTAATCATTCGACCAGACGAGTGCCTCGGGAAGGAAGTGTTCACCCATGATGGAGAGAGCCTCGGCCAAGTTCTGGATGTCACTGTCTTCAGCTTTTCCCGTGTCAATCAGCTGTTGATTGAGACAGACAAGGGCGTGGTGAACATCGATGGCGAGATGGTCGAGCGTGTTGAAGCCGACAGAATCCTCCTGAAGCGTGGCCGGGCTGTCAACGAATGAGGGCCTCTGCCTCCGACATGGAAATTACGACGTTCACGTAGGTGGAATGGCTCCATATGAGCGGGATGACGGAGATCGGCTCCCCCGTATCGGCCTTCACCTGTTCCGGGAGTAGTAGAGTCGGAGTGGCCTGGTCGGCGCACCACTCCACCAGTTCCCCAGCCTTCTCAACTTGACCCATCCTCAAGTAGACGTCCGCCAGCCATAAGGTGCAGATAATCCAGGGATTCTCGTGGCCGTAGTAGTTGTCTTCTTCATATCTAGCCAAACCGCCGATATCGGAGGACCAGAGCCTCTTCCTGAGGTTCTCCGCCAGGCGATGAGCCTTAGGGTCGTCGGCGGAAATGATTCCGCATCTGATGGCGAGGAGGGTGGAGGAATCCAGAACCCTGTCCTCAGGATTGATGCTCTTAAGGAACAGACCCCTCTCACTGTCCCAGAAGTGCTTCAGAATGGCCTTCCCCATCTTCGCCGCCATCTCACCCCACCCACCGAGGCTCTTACCGAGCTGTTCGGAGATCGACTCTGCACTCCGTAGCCCCTGAGCGACGGCCGCCGCGGAGTAGCAGTTGATGGATCTTATCTCCTCCCAGAGATCGAA
>JAJISG010000106.1 GCA_022848835.1 Thermoplasmatota archaeon
CCGCCCCCCCGATCAGGCCTGTCAAGTACTCCACCCGGGCGATGGCGAAGAGACCCTCCAGATCCTGGGCTATCACCCTTAGCCAGCGCCCATTCATCGGACTGATTACGAAGGTGATACGCATCTCGCTGCGTTCGGCGACGGTCACGGGATTCGTACTGTAAGCGATCAGCGACAGGTCTCGAACCAAGATCTGGCCCAAGAGTTCAACGAACCCTACATCACCCTCTCCAGTAGTGTTATCCTCATACTGCTGGAAGGCCACGTGGGCTATCGGTAACTCATCGTCGTCGAGGATCTCCAGATCCACTTTGAAGATGTCGGCCCATGAGTTGTAGTCAGAGACCACGACGTCGATATAGTGCAGGCCGTTCCTGGCCCTTATGTCCAGGCTGCTGAACTCGGGAGGCACGTTAATGACGGTGACCCCCGGCACCTGACCATTGACTGCGATGGGGCTTAAGGAGAGCATAAGGAGCACTAGGAGTACTGCTATGATGAGTCTTCCCGGACGGAGGATACTATCGACCATTGTCTTTCTTTGAAACCTTTGCTCTACGCTGGTTTCCCCTTCTGTTGCTCTTTCCCTTGGCTTTGTTCTTCTTCACTCCCCTATTCTTCGCTTTTCGCCTGTCCTTCTTCCCAGCCTTCGATCCAGCTCTTCTCTTCCCTTTGGTCGAACCCTTCCTGGACGATCGTCTACTGGTCGATCTGGGCTCAAGCCTCAGGTGATTGTAGCTCACTAGGGCCAGGACAGAAGCGGATATGACGGAGGCGAAGAGCCACAAAAGGGAAGGCCCCAATGATGATGTAGAGGGCTTCGCCCCCACCACGATGACGGTGCTATATGTCTGGACCTCTCCGCTATCCAGGAGATGCAGGGTGAATATTACCTCTGCCAGGGTGGAGGGGACGTTCGTCCTTACCTGAAGAGACAAAGGAAGCTCCGCCTGCGGAGATGGACTGAGAGTCGCCGGCAACGTCAGGGGGTTGTCCCCCAGCCACACACCAATCAGTTGCGCCCCTACTACGTCGACGTCCAGGGATACGTCCTCATCGCCTGTGAGGTAAACCTGCCATGTGACTACGGAGCCGTAGTCAGCACGAAGGGTCTCTATGGTCTGAAAGAAGACGTTTCCCAGAGCCTGAACTGTGTACCCTGAACGGCCTATGACCACGGTTAGATCGAAGTCACTCTCAAGGGCGGGGACCATCTGGGTTGCCCCTGGAGAGGGAATCAGGCCGCTGGCCTCAACGCGGGCCGTCCCCTTTACCTTGATGATCTGCGGGGGCCGAGGGTCCATGTCGGCCCTAAGGAAGTACTTCGTTTCGGAGTGGATGTGAACCAGATCCGACGGGTTTACCAGGCTGAGTCGACTCTGGAGTTTGTCGAAGGTGACCGAAAGGCGCAGGGGCACGTTTCCGTTGTTGATGACACGAAGGTATTGACCTTTGTCTTCTGAGGAAAGCTCCGCGGCCTTGAACGGCTCCCATCGTAGGTTAAAATCAGCAGAAGACATGCCGTAGCCTACTCTGGGCGTACGCACCTCGATCAGCTGGTCTCCCACAGTAGCTCCATCCTGGGTGATGAGGATCCGCCACGTCCCAGACACAGCAGCCGCGTCGATTCCCAGACGGAAGAGGATTTCATCACCTGTCGAGCTGGAGTATTCCGATTTGATGAAGAACCCGTAGAGGAGATCAGACCAGGTACTACTCCCCTCATCACGCTCCCATACGTAGTGGCTGCTCATGTTCTCGGCCTGGGTGGCAAGAGAGGAGGCCTCGACGGTGAGTAGATCTTGGACGGGCGACTCCAAGGTCAATGAGAGGTCATGCCACACCCCGGCGATCATCACGGGCTGTCCCTGTCCGTTGTAAAGAGGCGTCTCACCGGGAATGTGGAGACTGAATCCAAAGCTTTCAGACGCCGATGCAGGAACCAGGTTGAAGAGGCTGAGCCCCACTATCAACGTGGCGAAGACCGCCATGGCCCCAATTCGCATTTCCCATCCTCCACGATGCACCACTTCCACAAAGATTGAAGAAGGTGGAGACTACGGGGTCTCCACCCTGATGGTCAAGGTCGCTATGTAGACACCAGAGGGGGTAGCGAAGGGGATCGACACCCCGAACTGGACTCCCGTCGTCTCCGTGTTCCCGCTCACGTCGTGAGCCTTCGTAGTGGCGATACTGCCATGGATGTATTCCCGATTGCCGATTCCGAGTCCGCCAAAGGTAAGGTCTGAGGCAATGG
>JAJISG010000107.1 GCA_022848835.1 Thermoplasmatota archaeon
GGGGAAGGGGCATTTTGTATCTCCAGACTATGACACTAGTTAACCTAGGGTGTTCGCCATGAATCAGAGAGAGACCCCTCTATATATCAACCCTTTTATCCTGGGCTGCACTGACCCCCTTGTTCTTGGGGCTTTCGATGCAAGATAGGGAATAGAGCCATTTCGAGCCGCGCGACCACACCTGACGCCGGTCTCCCCTCCAGCTTGGAGAAGGGGGCTCTTTGTTTGGCCCTTCAATGCTCTACGAGTAGGTCGACTTCATCACCGGAGAACCGAGAGGGGTGCTAGATATTGCCAGAAGGGGGCTTGCGGCGGTGACCTAGCCCTTCACAGAAGACGCCCAGGCGAGATCATCCCATACGGAACTGTGGTGGACACAGAGGATCGGCCCACAGACCTGCCGGCAAGCCGGTCGCCGAGTAGACAGACCGAAAGCCATTAGTAGATGCGTAATTATGGTGTCTCCCAACGACACCATGCCTACACGAGAATTACACCTCGGTCCCCAGGAACTCAATCTCCTCTTCACTCTCGAAAAGGAGGGGCGAGTAGCCTTCCGGTTCAGCGACGCCCGCCGCATCCTGAACTCCACGGACGACGCTGTCAAGGGCGTCCTCCGCCGCCTCATGGAGAAAGGCCGCATTAGGAGGTTGGAGAAGGGAAAATACCTGCTCATCCCTGCGCGCGCGGGCGTTGAAGGATCCTGGTCCGAAGTCCCCTCCCTCCTCGTGCGCCACCTCATTGACACCTACTACATCGGGTTCTGGACCACCCTGAACTACTGGGGAATGACCGAGCAAGTTTCGCGCACCGTCTTCGTCGCCACCACGAAGCGCAAGCGGGACATCGAGTACGGACGCACGACCTTCCAGTTCGTCACTCTCTCCCAGAAGAAGTTCTTCGGCTCGACCGTGGAGGAGATGGCCGGCGGTTCCTTCAACGTGTCCGACCGCGAGAAGACTATCATCGACTGCCTCGGCTTCCCGGACTACGCCGGTGGTCTGGACGAAGTGGTCAAAGGCATCTGGGAAGGGCGGGAGGATCTACACTTCCGGAGACTGCTGGACTACGCCGAGCGGTACGGTGTCAATGTCCTGATCCGCAGGCTCGGCTACATTGTGGAGGTTCTAAACCTCGCAGAGGATGTCCGGGAGAGAATCGCGTCCATGGACTTCACGGGCTACATGTGGCTGGATCCCAAAGGTCCTCGGGAGAGGCTGAACTACTCGAAGGACTACGGCCTCATCCTCAACCGGACCCAAGATGAACTGCGCGCCTGGAGGGCGGGATGAGTGGATGCGGACGGACTGCGCCGGCTGGCCGGTCAGACCGGCTTCGATGTCGCCACCCTCGAGAAGGACTACGCCCTCACCTGGCTCGTGCAAGGCATCTACGCACCTGACTCGCCGCTCGCCAACGTCCTGATCTTCAAGGGAGGCACCGCGATCCGTATGGTGTACTCACCCGAGTGGCGTCTCTCCGACGACCTCGATTTCACCATCCTCAAGGACATCGAGCCGAAGACCGTTCGTGACGGCTTCGAACAGGTGTTCGTCCGGCTCAGGGAGCGGAGTGACATCGCCTACGAATTCTACCAGTACCATGGGCGGCCCTATGTCATCCTCGCTCGCATCCAGTTCCTGGGACCGCTCGGCCACAAGAACAGGATCAAGGTCGACATCTCGCTCGATGAGAAGCTTGTGGAAGATCCTGCCAGCGT
>JAJISG010000108.1 GCA_022848835.1 Thermoplasmatota archaeon
CGATCCTGGCTCACACCGTCCTCCCACCAAGCCTCAACGATGCGCGAGAACTCCTCCACATACCCATGCTCGATGAAGCTCCTCCCCTGCTCGATCGCCGACCTGGCGGCAGCCTCGGGGTTGCCAGCTTGGAGGAGGTGATACTGGGCCTCCACAAAACCCCCGGCTGTGCCGCGGGAGGTGTAGAATCTGGCAGCCCACGTGTGATACCTCTTCCTCTTCGTGGGACTCAGCCTCCCGTAGAAGAAGCCCCTCACCAGGTCATGCACATCGTAAACCTTCGGGGAGCTCTCCTTCAAGAGAGACTGATCGCTGAGGGAGATGATCACAACGTAATCCACATCATCATCGAGAAACAGGGCGTTCACATGGACAGGCTTCCTGAAGACGGAGGCCAAACTCAGAACCCTCCTCTCCACATCGAGCAACCTGCTGAACAGCTCCTCCTCCAGGAATCTGTCGATGTCCCTCGTGTCCGCGACTTCAGGCCCCTGGATGAGCTCCAGAAACAGCGGGTGGCCCTTCGTCTTGGAGTAGATGCGGTCAAGGTCCGATTCCGGGATGTTCTTCAGAGTCAAGAGCGTCTTTGCTCCCTTCTTGTCAAGTCCCTCGAGGAGAGCCTCCTCAACAAGATTGCGGACTTGCACATCGCGTCGGTCATAGAACCTGGGGACAGTGCTAGAGACGACAATGACCTTGGGTCCCTCGATCCTATCCAGGATCTCCTTGAAGGCAGTGAAGAAGCCGTCTAGCGCGCCTCCAGTCTTCTCATAATCGTCGAATACTAGGACTGCCTTGAGCCCCTGGAGGTTCTTCTCAAGCAGGAATAGGATTTCCGACATATCGAGAACATCGTGGGTCTCCTCGTACATGAGGAGGTCTTTCTTGTTCAAGCGAGCCAGGAAGTCGCCCACGCGGTGGACGACATTCCTCATTGTGCTCCACTCGTGGAAACGGTACCAGAAGACGTTCATCGTCTTTTTCAGGCCCATGATGGTCTCCCCCGCAAGAGTGGTCTTTCCCACGCCGAGCAGTCCATGAAGAATGAGGATCTTCTGGGAAGGGGACTTGAGCCACTTCTTGATGGATTCCTGCTCCTTAGTGCGATCGAAGAAATGGCGGAGACGGGGCATGGCACCTATGTACGATACCTTCTCTCTCCGGGCCTTCACCCTGCCGGCAAACCTCTTCACGTCGAAGACTCCTCTGCTTATGTGGCAGACCACGTCAACTAGGGAGGCGTACACTGGGACCTCCCTAGGGATATCCACGACCCTGAGCTTCTCGATCTCCCCTGAGAGCTTCTTGACCTTCACAACGGTCCTTTCCACCTTTGCCCTAATCTTCCTTCCCTCTATCTGCCCCCTCGGTGTGAGGAAGTAGACTGTCCTACGAATCTTTCCGGCGGGGACATGGGCTCTTCGCCCGTATAGCAAGCCCCTGTCCTCCATCTCCTGGAGCAACTTCGAGCACGTGCTGCGACCTGCGAGAACTATGTCCGCTATTCCAAACTGGGTGAGATCATCGGGAGCCTCCAGCTCGTCCTTATACAGGGTGTACTCTGAGAGGTGGAGAAGAATTCGCTCCCTTATGGAAAAGAAGAACTTCTTCTTGTAGTAACTGACCCTCCCCGGAGCGGCTTTTTCCCTCTGCATGCAGCCCACATAAAAAGGAATACGTATAAAAATTTCGGAGAAGGTGAATTGTTCCAAATCTGGTAGGCGATCCCCTCGATGTGAGAAAGGGGAACCTGAGGACGGGCACTCTCTATCGGTCGGTTGTCTCTCAGAGGCGTACGGATTTATAGATAATCGGAAACGGTTAATAACCTCGGAGAGCTAAGATGGCTGTAAGAATTGAGGTGGTTATCACCTGAGCAACAAGGAGGCGCCATGCCTACTCTTCGTGAATGGTAGTTGGAGAGAGAGCTCCTCCGGCTCAACCTTCACCACCTACGACCCGGCGACCAACGAACCCTTGGCAGAAGTGGCCCAGAGCGAACCGGAGGACGTAGACCTGGCTGTTGAGGCCGCTAGGGGTGCCCTCGAACATAAGAAGTGGCGGGAATTAGACCCGGCGAAGAGAGGCAGAATCCTGTTTAGGATAGCTTCCCTGATCAGGGAGAGGTCAGACGACCTGGCGAGACTGGAGAGCCTGGACAACGGGAAACCCCTCAGGGAGGCGAAGGGGGACGTGGGCTACACGGCTAGGACATGGGAGTACTTTGCGGGCCTGGCCGACAAGATTGAGGGAAAGACCGTCCCTGTCCCGGGCCTTCGCTTCGACTACACGCGGGTCGAGCCGCTTGGAATAACCGTCCACATCGTACCGTGGAACTACCCTCTAGTCCTCGGATCTAGAGGCATCGCCCCGGCCCTTGCCGCGGGAAATACGGCAGTGGTGAAACCGTCCAGCCTGGCCCCCCTCACCAACCTGAAGTTGGCGGAGATCGCACATGACGCTGGCCTCCCCAAGGGAGTCCTAAACGTCGTTCCGGGGAGGGGCTCTGAGACAGGGAGCTACCTCGCAGGTCACAAGGGGATAGACAGCATCACCTTCACAGGCTCTGTTGAGACCGGTAGGGAGGTCATGAAGCTCGCAGCGCAGCACATAACGCCGGTCACACTGGAGCTCGGAGGCAAGTGCCCCAATATCGTCTTGGAGGATGCGGATAGAGCCAGAGCCTTGCGAGGTGTTTTGAGGGGCATTTTCACCAACGCGGGCCAGATGTGCTGGGCTGGTTCGCGGCTCCTCGTTCAGGAGTCCGTCAAGGATAAGCTCCTAAGGGCCTTGAAGAAGGGAACGGACAGCATCATTGTCGGTCCAGGTACCAGTGAGAAGAGCCATATGGGGCCTCTTGTCTCCGAACAGCAGGTCGATAGTGTCATGGGTTACATCAAAATCGGTCAGGATGAGGGTGCCGAACTCTTGACTGGAGGGGAGAGGGTGAAGGATGGGGGGTTGGCCCAAGGTAACTTCGTTCAACCGACTATCTTCTCGGAGGTCGACCCTGGCATGACCATTGCTACTGAGGAGATCTTCGGCCCTGTCCTGAGCGCCATCACCTTCGAGGATATGGAGGACGCCCTCGAGATTGCCAACAGAACTGAGTTCGGTCTCTGCGCAGGGGTGTGGACTAGGGACATCTCCAGGGCTCATCGTCTAGCCGCCGAGCTGGAGTCCGGCGTCGTCTCCATCAACGAGTATCCAATCACCTTTCCTCAGACTCCCTTCGGTGGATTCAAACAGAGCGGTATCGGGAGGGAGCAGGGCCTCGAGGCCGTCTACAGCTACTGCAGGGTGAAGAACGTAAATGTGAACCTGCTGTAACAACCTTTATTGAACGAGAAGGCTTGGGGAGCCGCGTGAAGCCTCGTCTGGGGATCATAGGGGGTTCAGGTCTCTATGAGTCGGAATTCCTCGAGGCTCAGGAGACTCTGGATGTCGTCACGCCTTATGGGAAGCCCTCGGCGCCTCTGGAAATGGGTAAGTTCGGTAAGGAGCAGGTGGCGTTCATGCCTCGCCACGCGCCGGAACATAGCATCCCTCCTCACCGGATAAATCACCTCGCCAACCTCTGGGCGATGAAGGAGGTTGGAGTGGAGAGAGTCGTCACTACCTCCTCGGTGGGCTCTCTGAAACTGGAGATCAGGCCTGGTGAATTCATCATTCCCGACGACTATCTCTCCCCCTGGAATATTCCCACATACCATGATGAGGAAGTGGTTCACGTAACCCCGAAACTGGATCCCTCCCTCAGGGTGAGGCTGCTGGAGAGCGCGCAGAAGGCCGGAGTCCAGGCACGCGACGGAGGGGTGTACATCCAGACCATAGGTCCGAGACTGGAGACCGTGGCCGAGATCCGGATGTTCAGGGAGTTCGGAGACGTGGTGGGAATGACCATGGCTTCAGAGGCGACCCTCGCACGAGAGCTGGACCTTCCCTACGCGAGCATATGTACCATCGACAACTACTGTCACGGTGTCGTCGATGAGCCATTGGCCTACGCGGAGATCGTCTCCGTTCAGAGGGAGAAGGCCGATGACCTCACGCGGGTGCTGCACGCCTTCCTGGAGGCGGCCCCGTGAGCATCCTCATTGAGGATGTCCTGCTGGGCGGCCGCGATACCAACGTCTTCATCGAGGGCAACATCATTGCGGAAATAGGGAGGAAACAGGAAGCCGACATAGTCTTGGACGGCCGGGGGAAAGCCTGCATTCCTGGACTGATTAACGCCCACACGCATGCGGCCATGACCCTCTTCCGCGGCTACGCCGACGACCTGAACCTGCAGGAGTGGCTAGAGGGGAAGATATGGCCTCTGGAGACCAAGCTCACTGCTGAAGACGTTTTCTGGGGAACCAAGCTAGCCTGCCTGGAGATGATTAAGGGGGGCACCACCACCTTCAACGATATGTACTTCTTCATGGAGGAGGCCGCCCGGGCAGTCCTCGAAATGGGCATGAGGGCAGTCCTCAGCTATGGCGTCATCGATCTCTTCGACGAGGGGAAAGCGGAGAAGGAGATTGAGGCTACCCAGGACTTCATTCGATCCGTTGAAGCCCTCAAATCGAGCCGAATCAATCCAGCCCTGGGTCCCCATGCTATCTACTCCGTCTCCCGGGGGACCTTGGAGAGTTTCAAGGAGATGGCTATGGATCGCGGGTTCAAGGTTCACATCCACCTAGCTGAGACGGAGAGCGAGATAAAGCAGTCGAAGGAGATCTACGGTAGGGGGCCTGTCAGAGCGCTGGAGGAGATGGGACTCCTCGGCCCGTGGCTTGTGGCGGCCCACAGTGTCTGGTTGGCTGATGCCGACGTGAGGTTGATGGGGGAGAGAGGGGTGAGCGTCGTTCACAATCCTACGTCCAACATGAAGCTCGCCGTGGGCAGAGCTTTCCCCTACAAGAACATGCGAGCAGCAGGGGTAAACATCGCCCTGGGCACGGACGGAGCATCCTCTAACAACAACCTTGACATGTTCGAGGCCATGAAACTGGCATGTCTGTTGCAGAAGTTCTACACCCGCGATCCCACGGTGTTGAGGGCCGAGGAGGCCGTGCGTATGGCCACCGGAGGGGGCGCGGCCGCCCTAGGAATCGCGGCAGGGAAAATCGAGGAAGGGAAGCTCGCGGACGTTGCTCTAGTCAGCCTCCGACGTCCGGAGATGGTGCCCCTGTTCAGTCTGAGATCCAACATCGCCTACTCCGCCAACGCTTCCGCAGTGGACACCGTAATATGTGATGGCAAGATTCTGATGGAGGACAGGAGGGTGGACGGCGAGGAGGAGATCTTGAGAAGAGCGGGCGAAATAGCCCGGAACGTGGCATCGAGGTGAGTAGGATTCTTGAGAAGCTGAGGTCGAGCCTCGAAGGGGCGCCGGTGGTCCGGTTCGGTGAGTACGACTACTTCGTTCATCCCATCACAGACGGAATCCCCCCTGCGGATCCTGAAGTCTTGGGGGAGGTGGTGGATGCCTTCCTGCAGATAGGGAACTTCGACTGTGACAAGATAATGACCGCGGAAGCCATGGGTTTCCCCCTAGCGGCTCTCCTCAGCGTCAGGACTGGGAAGCCCTATCTATTCCTGAGGAAGAAGAATTACGGTCTGCCGGGGGAGGTTTCTGTAAAGCAGATTACGGGTTACTCAAAGGGGGACCTCTACCTCAACTTCGTCAGTCCAGGTGACCGAGTGGTCTTTGTGGACGACGTAATCAGCACCGGGGGGACCTTACGAGCGGTAGTGGAAGCTCTCCGTGCGATCCACGCGACGGTTGTGGACATCTTGGTGGTATTCGACAAGATGAGGGACAAGTCGAGGCTGGAAGGGGAGATTGGCCTCCCCATAAAGGCGCTACTCCGAGTGGACGTTGTTGATGGCAAGGTCCTAGTCTTGTAGATCGACACCCGCAATATCCAGGCATATCCCGATCTTATGGGCGTCTCTCGTGGGTACAACACGTTCACCCTTCACCCGTCTGAGGATCCGGGTGAGCTGTGTTGGTCTTTGGTGGAAATTCCAGAACAGAGGGAGTTCCGGCTTGAGAGGCGTTGTGGCCAGATCGCACAGAAAATTACCTACCCTGGTGTGCTAGTTTTTCAGATGCCTGGGTGAGAAATGCACACCGGGGATCGGGGGTCGAAAGCGCTTCCTCGCGAGGGACACTTGTGGGGAGAAGGGGGTGATTCAGGCCGTGAAGGATTTCATGGGCGTTGGTCTGGCTGTGGGTGTTGTCGTGAGCACTGGGATAGGAGCTGGCATAGGGATGATAGCGGGGGGTATGAGCTTCTGGGTCAGATTCATTCTCATTCTCGGTGCTGGTTTCGGTTTCTCATTTGGCGCGCTTGTAACTGACCTCGTGGCTGGGAAGCTGCAATCGCCTCCATCGCTTCGTTTCCAGAAACCACCAGTTTGAGAATCTAAAAGACCGAGAGGGAGTACGAACGTGGGAAACCATCTCGCGGACTGTAGCACGAGATAGCTGGCTCATCGCGATATAAACCCTGTTTCCTTCAGCTAGCCGTCATCCCCCTCCTTTCGGCCGGAGATGGGGCAGAACAACGTGGTAGTATCAGGCTCTACTCCTGACACGCGTGTCCTTCCAGACGATGATGTTGAGCGTCAGGACGTCCTTCTCATCTTCCTCTTTCTCAAACCTGACACTCCGCCCATCTGGAAGGATTTTTCTGAACCTTATCCTCATTATGAGCACAACGGACAAGCAGCTTATATAAATCTAGAGCCGCCATTCTCAAAAACGATAATTAAAGGGTCGAGATAACAAAAGGGTCGCGGACTCAGTCTCTGACTAGGTCGGCGCCCGTCCAATCGCCACCAAAGTCCTTGACTATGCCCGAAACAAGCTGGAATCGAGCCCGCAGTCTTCCGTTTTCAAAGAAGATATAGGCATTCTTCAGCTTCGACGTGTACAGATTCTTCCTTTTGCCTTTCTGGGTGAGGACTCTGTCCACGCACTGGATGAGGCCTGACTCCTCCAAGATTCTTATCTTGCGATAACAGGCCGCGATGGGGATTCCGTACCTGGCGCTGATCTCCTGAGCGCTTATCTTCCTCTTGTAGGTCGCTAGTAATATCTTAGCACTATACTCGTCCGTCAGTAGTTGCGAAGCCTCTAATGGGTTCATCAGCCTGTCCTCCACGTGATAACCCCAGTCTGTGAATAGGCACGATGGGTGACTTAACTATTTAAGTGTTGCGTTTGGATTATCATGGAATGACAATAACTCGCTGGCCACACACCGCGAGGCATCCTCGACTATGGCGCCTCGCACGGTTGAAGAGAGGTGACTTATGCCCTCGGGCAGAGGAACAGTATGGTGAGTATATGGCTGAATATGAGTGTTGCGGAATTAGCTTCGAGACAGAAGAAGAGCTAAAGAGACACCGTGGCGATGTACACGGGGCAAAGGAGGAATAGGACACCTCCTGGGCATGAATGCCAAAGTCCTTGGTCGACATCCGGACGAGATCGTCGCTGAAACCGACGGGCATAGACTTGCCCTCGATGGTAAGGGTGAGACGGGTCCCTGCCCCCTCGCCCTACTCCTGACATCCCTGGGAGGGTGCCATGCCTCGGTTCTGATTCATATATTGCGAATTATGCGGGTGGACTGGGAGGAGCTGGAGCTCCAGCTGGAAGGTCACGTCGGGAGAGAGTAACCCAAGACCTTCACCTCGGTTCACATGTCATACCAGCTGTCGGGGATTGGCCTGGAGGACAAGAGAGTAAGGAGGGGCCTCGAGCTGGCAGAGTAGTACTGTCCCTTCAGCACCATCCTAAAGCGGGCGGGCGTCTCCATCAACTACCAGCTAACACTGAGGGAAGCTTCCGAGGGGGACGAGACAAAGATAGTCGTCATGTCTGCCACGCCCGGGAGCTAGCTCGACGGCATATGTTGAGATATCGCTCTCAAAGGGACGACCTCAACAAGAAGAGCTCGAGTGATCATCTCAACGTTAGATAGGAGGAGAGCATGAGGCCGCTTTCCAAGCAATCAGCCGCATGGCGCCTGACTCCCCAATCCTGCGGCTCAGAGGACCGGCTCAATTGACATGCCCTACGGGGTCCTCGTAAGATTGAGTGATAATCTCGCATCCTGTTTGTAATCAAGCATATGGATTTTATTCCAGCGTACTTGTAAGATTTCAATGTGCCCTGAAAGTGGTTCTGGTAGGTCCAGGTCGGAAGTTTCATATGAATAGAAATATATCCCCCCGTTTGGAAGAGCGGAGGAGTGTGACCTAGCAACATAGTAACAAAAAGGGGGAGAAAAATGAATTC
>JAJISG010000109.1 GCA_022848835.1 Thermoplasmatota archaeon
TCCGCGTACTTTCGTTCGAAGGCCCTTGTGAGATAGTCATAGAATGGGCTGATTCGGTCGTAGAATTGCTTGGCTTCACGTCTCGTTCTCGGAACGGGAAGTATGGCGTACTCCTCTCCGTTGATCATCTCCCTTCTCCGCAGTTCGCCATCATCGCTGACCAGGTGCCAAAGTTTTCTCAGCCTCCCAGGAAGAAGGTGAGGACCCGATATATTATGCCGCCCGTGAGGAACGCCGTTCCCAGGGTAAAGCCCAGGATTCCCAGTACTCCCTTGAGCCCCATTTCCTTGTGGATGACCATGACGCTGGCGATGCAGGGTATGAAGAGGGTTATGACGATCATTCCGACGACCGCCTGGATGGGCGTCAGAGCCATGTGGAAAAAGCCCGCGGCGCCGAAATCCCTCCGGACGAAGCCCATGATCAGAGCCGTGGCACCCTCTGGTGGCAGGCCGAGCCAGCCAGTCACTAGGGGATGAAGGGCCTGCTGAGCGGCTCCTAGGGCTCCCGTTACCAGCAGCACGCTGATGAAAAGAGCCCCCAGGAAGAAGAGGGGGAAGACGTTCGTGATGAAGATCCGTGTCCTGAACCGCGCCTTCCTCAGCACGTTCCTCCACTGAGGCAGCCTGAGCTTTGGCAGCTCGTACATGAAGGCGGACCTCTCCCCCGGTATGATCCGGCTGAGGACCCCTCCTATTAACAGGAATACGCCCAAGAGGATTCCGCCGTAGAGGGCCCAGTAGATGAAGCCCAACCCCGCCAGGAGGACAAGGATGACGGCCATCTGGGCGGAGCAGGGCACAGCCAGGGCCAGGAGGGCTATGGCGATGGTGCGCTCTCTCCTCTTGTCCAGCATCCTCGTCGTGATGGTCGCCATGGTGACGCAGCCAAACCCCAGGACAATGGGTATGACGGCCTTCCCGTTCATCCCCATGGCAGTGAAGGTCCTATCGGCCAGCGTTGCCAACCTTGGAAGATATCCTGTATCCTCCAGCAGGGCCATCAAGACGTAGAACGCGAACACCAACGGCAGCAGGAGGCCGAGGACATAGGTCACCGTCATGGTCAGGACCCCAAACTCCCCTGCTATGATCTCATAAAGGGGGCCAGAGAGGACACTGCCCACGATGAGGCGGACCGCCGGTTCATAGATCTGCTGGAAAATGACGCCCTCCGTGAAAGCCACCAGGTCCTGAGCCACGAAGGCGCCGATGAGGTAGAAGACACCTCCAAGGATTGCCAGGGCTAGCGGAACGCCTGTCAAGGGACGAATCATGATTTCGGAGAGGACGTCGGCTAGGCCCCTCCGCTCAGGAACTCTTACTAGGACGCCTTCAAGGATGTCTTCGATCCGCTGCCTTCGAGAAAGAGTGGCTTCAGCTGTCCCAGAGGAACTCAGTTCCGAAGTCCCTAAGGCATCGTCCAAGGAGAAGTCGGCTGTCTGGGAGAGGCTGCGTTCAGCAGGAGCCTCCATGTGGGAAGTGATGGCCCCCACAAGCTCCTTGATTCCAACGCCCTTGACGGCCACTGTAGTGAAGACGGGAGTTCCTAGTAGCGACCCGAGCCTCTCCACGTCGATGACGAGACCGGTAGTCTCCACTTCATCCCACATGTTGAGGACGTTGAAGACTGTCTTGCCCGTCTCGAGCAGTTCAAGGGCAAGCCACAGCCCCCTCTCCAGGTTCGTGGCGTCCATGACGTTGATGACAATACCTGAGGCCTCGACGGCCTGTCTCACGACTTCCTCCTCCTTGCTGGAGTAGAGGCCGTACACGCCTGGTGTGTCGATGACCACGAAATCCGCCATCCACCCCTCGGACAATAGAAGAGTCGTGCCTGGATAGTTCGAGACCTCGGCGAACTGCCTGGTTAGCTCGCCAAAGAGGACTGATTTGCCGGTGTTTGGGTTACCAACGAGGACTATGCTCTTGATTTCCTCGAGGCCATGGGGGTTGTCCCGCATGCGCCAATTCACGGATCGTCCCCCACGGAGGAGACCAGTATACGCTCTGCAACCCGCCTACCAAGGGAGAGTTCGAGGCTTGACTTCCTGACAACGACAGGGCCACGGGCCATCCTCTGAACGCATTCGACAGTGGAGCCTTCGACAATGCCGAGGCGGAGCAGATAATCTCGCGTAACAGGATCCAGGATGCTCTCGATCCTAGCTTTCCGGCCGGATGGAACCTCGGTGAGGTTCAAGGTGGCAGCTCCTTTAGGCATACCTAAATCCGGTACTGGGACCTATGAGCATTGTGCAATGACAGTACTTACCTATGTCATACGAATCGGCCCGATCGTACGGAGCCACGAAAGCAGGGGCCGGGTAGAGAGCCCTAGCACGCCTGAGCCTTAGGCCTTCCCAACTATCCTGTTATTCAAGGACTCTCAACGTCGAAGTAGATCCGGAGGGTGGTCCTGAACTCTACTATCCTACCCCCCTCCAAGCCCATCTCCATCTCCGAAACCCTAGCCCATTTCATGTTCCTTACACTCTTGGCCGCCTCCTCCACCGCGTCTGTGGCAGCCTTAGTAAAGCTCTCTGGCGAAACGCCGACCACGTCGATTACCTTCTGGACCATCTAGATGCCTCGTGGGGAAAGAGCCCGCTTCCTAGATATTTCTGTCCCCGATTTCTACGCTTCTACAATAGACTGGAGCAGAGAAACCTTACACTAAACTTCCGGCGCTAGTGCACATGGAAAAGAGTAATTAGCCCCCTGGCGTTGGTCGCTGGGGGTCTGGCACGGAAAGAGTTGTCATTCTCGGAGGAGGAATCGGCGGAGCCCTCGCAGCTATGGAGCTGTCCAGAAAGCTGGATGCACAGGCAGAGATTACCCTGGTGGACAGGGAAGGAAGGCACTACTTTCCGCCATCCTATCCGTGGCTGATGATGGGGTGGAGAAGGCCGAGTCAGCTGTGGAGACCTCTCTCGAGGCTGAAAGCCAAAAATGTGAAGCTCCGGCAAGAGGAGGTTACAGCCATCGACTCCGAGGAGAGGCTAGTTGCCACGAAGACGGGGCGGCTATCCTACGATCATCTCCTGATATCCATGGGAGCACAGCTTG
>JAJISG010000011.1 GCA_022848835.1 Thermoplasmatota archaeon
CAGGAGGTCTAGGAAGGCCGAGCTCCAGGAGTGGTGCGAGCAGTTCGATCTGGACGCTTCCGGTACCGTAGCGGAACTCCGAGCGAGGCTTCTCGAACACCTGGAATCCCTGGAGCAGGAGGCCCTGAAGGAGGAGGTAGAGGAGGCTGAAGCCGAGGAAGAGGGCGAGATCGTGGAGGAGGTCTACGAGGTCAAACAGAAGCCAGCTCTCGAACCCGCGAAGGTCGAACTACTCTCCCTCAGGCTGCAGATACTGAAAAGGAGGCCTACCTTCCGTCGACAGGAGTGGTTTCGATATCGAAAGCTGGGAGATGGATGGAGAAGGCCGCGGGGACATCACTCGAAGCTTCGAAGGCGCTTTAAGTACCGAGGGGCCTCCCCATCTGTCGGCTACAGGGGGCCCAGAGAGGCGCGAGGAATGCACCCTTCAGGCTTCTGGGAGGTCCTTGTCCACAGGCCCATGGATCTGGAGGGAATGGACCCCAAAACCCAGGCCGCCCGGATTGCCCACTCGGTTGGCACAAGGAAGCGAATCGCCATCCAGGAAAGGGCGGATGAGCTAGAGATACGAATCCTTAACAGGGTGGTGGAGTGAACCTCAGCAACCAGAGGAGGATGGCAGCCGAGATTCTCAAGTGCGGAGAAAACAGGGTCTGGATAGACCCCAATCGGACGGAAGATGTAGCGGACGCCATCACCCGGGAGGACATTCGGTCTGTGATAAGTTCGGGCTTCGTCAGAAAGCTCCATGAGAAGGGGCAATCGCGAGGACGCATTCGTTATCGCGCCCTGCAAAGGGAGAAGGGGAAACGGCGTGGTCACGGCACTCGTAAGGGGGCTCAGAACGCCAGAAGCCCAAAGAAGAAACGCTGGATAAGAAACATCAGGCCTCTTCGCAGGCTTCTCCGGGAGCTGAGGGATGAGGGCAAGCTGGATCGCAGCTCCTACAGGAAGCTCTACCTGAGGGCAAAGGGAGGAGTGTATAGGAGTAGGGCACACCTGATGCAGCACCTGAGGTCCGAGGGTTACATAGAGGAGGAAGTGTGATGACCAGAGGCCCGCGCTACCGAGTGCCATTTAGAAGACGCCGCGAAGGGAAGACAGACTACAGGAGACGACTGTCGCTACTCAAGGCCGGTAGACCCCGTGCAGTCGTGAGGAAGACCCTCAGCAATACCATCGTGCAGTTCATACTCTTCAGTGAAGAAGGGGATCAAGTCGTCGCTTCCGCCTTCTCCAAGGAGCTGGAGGGCTTCTCCTGGGAGGGCTCAACCGGGAACGTCCCAGCGGCGTACTTGACCGGCTACCTAGCGGCCAAGCGAGCTCGGGCCGTGAGCGTAGAGGAGGCAGTACTAGATATCGGCCTCCATCCTCCTTCAAAAGGAGGGAGGGTGCTCGGAGCCCTCAGGGGGATTTTGGATGCCGGGATCCGGGTGCCGCACGACGAGGATATTCTGTCTGAGGACTCAAGGATCAGGGGTACGCACATCTCAGAGGGGATGGCGGGACAGTTCGAAACTGTTAAGGCGAAGCTGGAGGCCGTTTCATGAGGCGCCCTTTCATGAGGCAGAGAGAGGAGTGGATACCCAAGACAAAGTTAGGCAGAATGGTCATTCGGGGCGAGGTGAAGTCCATGTCCCAGGCCTTGAGGACAGGGCTGCCGCTTCGTGAGCCGGAGATCGTGAACATCCTGCTACCAGATCTGGATGACGAGGTCTTGGACGTGAACATGGTGCAGAGGATGACGGACTCTGGCAGGAGGATCAACTTCAGTATCACGGTCGTCGTCGGCAATGGGGATGGCTACGTCGGCCTCGGCAGGATTCGTGGAAGGGAGGTGGGACCCGCCATCAGGAAAGCCATCGAGAACGCCAAGCTGAACATCATAGAGGTCAAGAGGGGCTGCGGATCCTGGGAGTGTGGGTGCCTTAGACCTCACACGTTACCCTTCAAGGTCGTGGGGAAGAGCGGGTCCGTAGAAGTCACACTAAAGCCGGCGCCCAGGGGCGTTGGGCTGGCAGTGGGGGACATTGCGAAGAGCGTTGTCAGACTCTGTGGCATCGAGGATGTATGGGGTTTCGCCAGAGGTCACACGAAGTCTACTCTCAACTATGCCCGGGCCACTTTAGATGCCCTGCGAAAATCTATGGATCGTAAAGTCATGGAGGAGCAGATGAGAACCCTCCACATCATCTCAGGCCCGGTTAACCCCTTCGAGGTGGATCTCTCCCCTCCATCGGAGCCTGAACTACCAGATTCCGAAGTCCCTGAAGCTGTGGATGAACAGGGGGAGGCTAAGGAAGGGGAAGCCGAGGAAGGGGAGAAGTCTGGCGATAACGAGGAAGTGGAGAGAGAAGAGAAGGTAGACGAGGAGAAAGTAGACGAGGAGAATGCAGACGAGGAGAAGGCGGAGGAGACCGGGAAAGAGGAGGAACGGGAAGGCGGGGAAGGAAAGAAATGAGTATGGGAGTGGTCCGAGTTCGGGGAACGGTGAATCTTCGAGGGGAGGTCAGGGACACCCTCGAACTGTTGCGCCTCAGCAGGCCGAACCACTGTGTTGTTGTCCCCCCTCGCGAGGCGTACCTCGGCATGCTGCACAAGGCGAAGGACTACATCACGTGGGGCGAGCTGAGGCCTGAGGTACTGTCGAAACTTCTTGCCTTGAGGGGACGTCTCACGGGGAATAGACCCCTAACCGAGAACTACGTGAAGGAGGTCCTGGGATTTCCCTCCATCGACGCTCTTGCCGAGAACATCGTGAAGGGAGATGTGGAGGCCAGCGGGTTGAACGGGGTGAAGCCCGTCTTCCGATTGAGTCCGCCAAGGAAGGGATATGAGAGGATAAAGAGGCCGTACGCCGATAGCGGTGCATTAGGATACAGGGGCGAAGCCATCAATGACCTCCTCTTGAGGATGCTGGAGTAGGGGCATGGGCAGGACCAAGAAGCTTCGGGGATACAGGACTCATGGCAGGGGAAAGAAGGCCGGACGGGGAAAAGGCAAGAGGGGAGGGAGCGGCCAAGCAGGCCTTCTGAAGCACAAGTTCAAGTGGATGGTCAAGTACGACCCGGATCACTTCGGAAGGAGGGGCTTCAAGCGTCACAAGTCCCTGAGAACGACCAGGAAGACTCTCAACCTGTTCGAACTCCAGGAAGCCATCGATAGCCTGGTCGAGGCGGGCTTCGCCAAGCCAGCCGACGAAGGCTTCGAGGTCGACCTCACCGCCGCTAGCGTTGAAAAGCTCCTCGGAAGGGGAAACGTTAAAGTTCCGTTGAAGGTAATTGTCCCATCAGCTACGCCCAAGGCCGTGAAGAGAGTGGAAGAGGCCGGGGGCGCCGTGATCCAGGGATCCACAGAGGGATAGTCCTTGTTTCCCGCTCGTGAGGGGAAGAGCCTCCTTTACAGGTTAAGGCCTATCACCGACAGGCTTCCCGCTGTGACCAGGCCGGAGGGCCACGTCCACTTCAGGACGAAGATGCTGTGGGTCCTCCTCATTCTCGTCCTCTATTTCGCCCTGACCAACGTCTACATCTATGGCCTGGACCGGACCCAGGTGGTGGATTTCTTCGCGAGCCTCAGGGCCATTCTGGCGGGCGCCCAGGGGTCGATAATGCACCTTGGTATCGGCCCGATTGTAACCGCGTCCATCATCCTGCAGCTATTCGCAGGCGCCAAGATCATCCGTCTCGACCTGACGAAGGAGGAGGACAAGGCTGTATATCAGGGTACACAGAAGCTCCTCGTCATCGTCATGATCGTCGTGGAGTCGGTGCCCCAGGTTTTCGGCTTCCTGCGACCTTCCCAGGCTTTCGTGGGCATGCTCGAGGGGGCCGTGGCGGGGTATGGCAATTTCCTAGCCAATGCGATCATCATCATCCAGCTCATCATAGGCAGTTACCTGATATTCCTCATGGATGAGGTGGTATCGAAGTGGGGAATCGGAAGCGGCATCTCCCTCTTCATAGCCGCCGGGGTCTCTCAAGCTATCTTCACAGGAACCTTCAACTGGATGCCCTCCGCCCCCGGCGATGTCACCCCTGCGGGAACCATACCAAAGACCCTCCACTACCTCCAGACCATGAGCGCTCAAGAGGTATTCTCAGGTGGGTATGAGGTCATCATCCTGGGGGAACCAAATCCGCTCATAGCCCTCGTAAGCACCGTCGTCATATTCCTTCTAGTCGCCTACGCGGAATCCACGAGGGTTGAGCTGCCCTTGGCCCATGGTATGGCTAGAGGCGCAAGAGGGCGTTATCCAGTCAAACTCATCTACGCCTCGGTCCTCCCCATCATACTCGTCTCGGCGGTATTGGCGAACGTCAGCATGTTCACACTCCTCTTCTGGCAGAACCCTGACTGGCCTCTCGTGGGCCACAATTGGCTGCTCGGCGCCTACCCGGATCCCACAGGCGAACTTGTCAGGAACAATATCCTCCAGGCTACGACGCCGATAGGGGGCTTCGCCTACTACGTCTCAACTATCAACGGCCTTAGGGACTGGCTTCTACCTCTGGTCTCCCCCGAGAGATACGGGGGTATCTTCCTCATCATCGGCAAGACACCACTCCAGTTGCTCATCCATGTCATCATCTATGTTGTGCTCTTCATCGTGGGATCCATCATATTCGCCCGATTCTGGATTGAGACTACGGGAATGGGTCCAGAGGGTGTTGCAAAGCAGATAGAGTCCAGTGGCATGCAGATTCCCGGATTCCGGAGGGACCCGCGGGTCCTCAAGAGGATCCTGGAGAGGTACATACCAGTGGTGACGGTCATTAGCGGAGCTGCTGTCGGGGCCCTGGCTGTCGGGGCAGATCTCTTTGGCACCGTGGGCAACGCCACCGGAACGGGAGTCCTTCTGGCCGTCGGCATTCTCATCCAGTTCTATGAGGCCCTGGGGAGAGAGCAGATGATGGAGATGCATCCTCTCCTCAGGAACTTCTTCGGCACTTAGCGCTAGCCCACCTCATTGGCTGGAGCTCTGGGGCCCAGTCTGCTCGCGCTATCGTCGTGAATCGCCCTTGACCAATCGAGAATGCCGACTCATCGAGATCCCTCAGGACGGAACTCTGTGGGGTGCTGAGACCAGTGTCTGGACTAGGATGGCCCTGGGCCTCCCCCATGAGTGAAGTTCGGTATCGATGTCACCTCGAGCCTCGAGTCACTCCCGGTACGCGGGATGCTACGTCGATGGGATGGTTGCTGAACCACTGATACCACAACATGGCGTGACCGAAATAGAGGGAGCCACCCACTAGAAAGGCGAGCCAGAACCCACCCAGCTCCAGGAGTATCCCTGCGGCGAATATGGAGCCACCAAAGAACAGGTCGAAGGCAGCGTGGGTGAACCCGGCGGTCGTAGCACGCTCCCTTTCGTTTACGACCTCCATGCTGAATGCCCCGGTTACGGGGTACGCCATACTGGAGAAGGCTCCTCTCATGACGAAGAAGAAGACCGCAAGGAAAAGGCTCGGGGCAAGGGCTAGAGACGCCAGGAATGGGATGGCTAGGAGGCGCGTATAGACTATGGTGCGTACCTTGCCCCACCGCCGGACCAAGAGGGGGACCACCACGATGGCTGCAGCGATGGCGATGTTGTTCAACGCCACGATAGGTCCGAACTCCGCAGCGTTGATGTCATATGAATGCTCAAAGTGCAGGTTTAGGAGTGGAAAGTATAGGCCCAGACCTGCGGCATAGCCTATGCTGATTGCGGATAACCTCTGAATAGTCCCCTTGCTACGTACATGACGTAGCAGGAACATATCGCGCAGGGATACCCTCATCCGAGCGTACGACTCTCGCATGATGGCAAGGGGAACAAGCTCCGCTAGGCCGACGGGGACGGCCATGAAGAGGGTGAGTCGGAGGGCTATGGCCCGATCTGTCCCGAAGGCGAACGGGCCCAGACCGCCGGATCGATACCTGCGATCCAACCCTGAAAAACGATGGGCAGGAGACCGCCCAGGAAAGCTCCGACCACGGTGGAGACTGTGGTAAGGATCCCGCTCAAGGTGAAGAGGTGCATCCGCTCCTCTTCCCGGCTGTTCTCCATCATAAAGGGTGCACCGACGACGCCATGGAATGCCTCGCCAATGCCAACGACCATGGCGAGGACCAGGAGGTAAATGGGGTCGGCAGTCACTAGGATTGCGGCTCCGGCGAGAACGGCGACCAGACTCGCGGCGATGAAGCTCCGCTTCCTTCCGTACTTATCCCCAATCAGACCCGAAGGCAGGGCGTTGACGCCGTGAGCGATGGCCTGGGCTGAGAGGGCTAAGCCGATGAAGGCAAATACACCGAGCCTCAACCCGAATATGGAGACGCCGGGCCTGAAGATCTCCTCCAGGTAGAAGGCGAAGGCGACAATAAAGATGCTCGAGTTGACCCCGGACATCGTCGAGTACACAAGGTAGAGTTTGGCGTTCTTCCCGAAGCGACGTATCGCCTCACCGTATGTCAGAGGCTTTCCTGGAGGAGTTGTTGGGGCCCCTGAGGGTCCAGTCCTAGCAGACAAGTGTATTCAGCCGAGCTTAGGAGCTACGCCCGATTAAGGTTTGGCTCTCAAACTAGATGGGCGTACCGGTGGGCTCCATTGTCGAGAACCCGCCGGTAATAAGCCTTATCAGGAGGGCCTTCTGCACGTGAAGCCTGTTCTCTGCCTGGTCCCAGACCAGAGAACGATCGCCATCCAGCACATCGTCGGTGATCTCCTGACCCCTGTGGGCCGGTAGGCAGTGCATCACCACCGCCTCCTTCCCCGCAGATTTCAATAATTCCTCGTTCACCTGATACGCTCGAAAGGCCATCTCTCGCTCGCCTCTCTCACCCTCCATCCCCATGGAAATCCAGACGTCGGTGTATACGACGTCCGTTCCCCGCACGGCTTTCTCAGGATCGGCACCCAGATCGATTTGAGAGCCCTGGTCCATCGCTATCTTCTCTGCTTTGCGGAGAATCCCAGCGTCAGGTTCAAAGCCTGGAGGGCAGGCCGCGGCCATATCCATACCCACCAGGGAGCATCCTAGCAGGAGAGAGTTGCAGACGTTGTTTCCATCCCCTACGTATGCTAGCTTAAGGCCCCGCAACCTGCCCTTGGCCTCCCGAATGGTAAACAGGTCAGATATGATCTGACAGGGATGCTCTAGGTCGTCCAGGCCATTGATGACGGGTACGGTCGCCGCCTGAGCGAGTCGAACCATGGCCTCATGTCGCTTGGCACGGTAGAGTATGGCCGCCGCATATCCGCTGAGAACACGGGCGGTATCCTCAAGGGTCTCGCCGCGGCCGAGCTGCAACTCCTGCGGGTTCAAGTTGATGGCCGTCCCGCCAAGCTGGGCCATCCCCACCTCGAAGGAGACCCTCGTCCGAGTGCTTGGCTTCTCGAAGATCATGGCCAGGGACTGGGACTTCAGGGCCTCGTGGACTCGCCCAGAGCGCAGCCAGCTCTTAAGGTTCCTAGCCTCATCCAGAATGCCCCTCAGATCCTCGGCTACGTCGAGAACCGATATGAGATCTCTCTTAGCCACGAGGCCTATTCATTCACCAGCCCCACTTAAAAGTTTGTCGGTTATGGCCCGAGCGGGACCATCATACCGCTGAGAAAGGGAGGCCACCAATGGTTAAGTATCCCCAGTCTATCGACCCCTCGTGGCATTTACAGAGGTGGAGGACCCCTCGAGGGCAAGGAGGAGGCGGTCTGGGAGGCTTCTTGGAATCCTCGGTCTCATCCTGCTGTTCGGCTCCGGACTGTCCATCAGGTTCGTTCCAACGGGATTGGAGCTCTACTTGATCGCCATGATGGTCATCGCTGTCGCCATCCTGATAGTCAGTTATCTCCTGGTCAGATAGCTGAACTGCCAAAAGGCCTTTATCATCGGGACGAATTTACAGTGTAGTGGCCGGGATGGGGTAGAGGCTATCCTGGGGGACTGTGGATCCCTTGACCCGAGTTCGAAGGGCACAGGCCGGTGGCCTGGCCTGAAATTCTCGGTCCCGGCCCTTCTTCTCCCAGAACAGTCTCTGGAACGGGACACCAAGCTCTGGCCTCTTCTGGGGCTTCACCGCCTCACATGACGGCGAGGCAAGCCTTTTATAGGAACGGCCACCTGCTTTTTACTGCTCAGGAGAAGATAAATTCTGGGCAACATGAGGTGATGCGACGATAAAGCAGGCCGAGGAGAGTTATGCGGCGACGTTACTCGAGGAGAGGATCCGATCCCTCTGGGATGAGGGGAAGCTCTACGAGAGGACCAAAGAGCACCGAATGGGCGGAGAGAGATTCGCCTTCGTAGATGGTCCCCCCTATACGACGGGCAGCGTCCATGTGGGAACAGCTCGGAACAAGATCATCAAGGATACCGTACTGCGCTGGCTGAGGATGCGCGGATACAACGTCAGGGACCAGCCTGGGTATGACATGCACGGTCTCCCGATCGAGGTCCTAGTCGAGCGTTCCCTGGGGATAACGAACAAGAGGGAGATTGAGGAGGAGTTGGGTGTCTCGAATTTCGTCGAGACTTGCAGAGAATACTCCCTAGAGTGCCTCGAGAAGATGACAGAGGAGTTCAAGGACCTAGGAGTCTGGATGGACTGGGACAGGCCGTACATGACCATCACCAACGATTACATCGAGTCGGCCTGGTGGACCCTCAGTAGGGCCAACGAGAAGGGGCTTCTCGCGAGGTCGAAGAGATCGCTGGAGTGGTGCCCCCGCTGTGAGACGCCCGTGGCGGGGTACGAGATCGAGTTCTGGGATAAGACGGATCCCTCCATCTATGTGCGTTTTCCGTTGATGGATGGGAGTGGAAGCCTGCTGATCTGGACGACGACGCCCTGGACGCTTCCAGCCAACCTGGCAGTGGCCGTGAACCCCAGCTACACCTATGCGTGGGTCCGCTATAAGGCGGTCGGGGGGGAGGAGTCGGTCTGGGTCGTAGAACAGAGTGTGGACAGCGTGATGAAGGCGGCCGGCATCAAGGAGTATGAAGTGCTGAAGAGAGCAGATGGGTCGGATCTCGTCGGACTCCACTATAGGCATCCGCTTCTTGATGAGGTCGCGATACAGGGGACCTTTAAGGGTGACTGGGTTCACAGGGTGCTGTCGTCAGACACCGTTACCACTGAGTTCACAGGCCTAGTTCATACTGCACCAGGTCACGGCCCAGAGGATTTCGAAATCGGCCTGAAGCATCAGCTGGAACCACTCAGCCCCTTGGACGATAGGGGGCATTTCACTGCGGAAGGAGGCAGATATGAGGGAATGTCGACGGATGAGGCCAACGAAGCCATCCTGGGCGATCTCCGAACTTCAGGTCTCCTATTTCACGAGGAGGAGATTCTCCACAGATATGGCCACTGCTGGCGATGCCATACTCCAATCCTCTACCGCGCAACGGACCAGTGGTTCCTACAGGTCACCCAGATCAAGGAGAGGATGATCTCGGAGGTAGCCCGTGTGCGGTGGACACCGGACTGGGCGGGGGCAGCCCGGCAGTATGACTGGGTGGTGAACGCCAGGGATTGGACCATATCCAGACAACGATACTGGGGGATTCCTATGCCTGTCTGGGAGTGTCCTGAGGGCCATATAAGGGTGGTCGCGTCCGCCGAGGAGCTGAAAGGGGGCGAGGGCTACAAGGAGGGAATGGACCTTCACAGGCCTTGGATAGACAGGGTCCGCCTCGGATGTGAAGAGTGCGGCGAGGTGATGACACGTGTTCCCGACATCCTTGACGTGTGGTTCGACTCAGCCGTGGCCTCCTGGGCCAGCCTGGGTTATCCGAAGAATCAGGAGGAGTTCAGACAGTGGTGGCCTTGCCCATGGATAACCGAGGCTCACGACCAGACCAGGGGATGGTTTTATTCCCAGCTGGGTGCCGGTGTGGTGGCCTTCGACCGTTGCCCCTATGACAGCGTGTTGATGCACGGTTGGGTGTGGCCCCCTGATGGGGAGGCCTTCTCCAAAAGCCGAGGAGACGCCCTGACACCCCAGGATGTGGTTGCGAAGTATGGGAGAGACGCCTTGCGACTCTACGAGCTGAAGGCGGCGCCGCCATGGGATGACTTCGCCTTCCGCTGGGAGGAGGTCAGGAACGCCCACAGGACCCTCAACATACTCTGGAACGTCCACCGTTTCTCCACCCTTTACATGTCTCTCGACGCCTTCGACCCTTCGAAACATCCAGTGGTGGAGCTGATGGGATCGATGAAACCTGAGGACCGCTGGATGCTGAGCAGGCTTCAGACGGTTATCTCCGAGGTCGCGCAGGGGCTCTCCTCCTACCAACTTCACAAAGCAGCGCGGAGTCTGGCGAACCTCGTCGTTCGCGATATCTCCCGCTGGTATGTGCGTCTAGTTAGGGACAGGACCTGGGTGGAGGGTGAGAACCTATCCAAGCTCTGCGCCTATCGGGTCCTCTATGATTCACTCATTACCGTTGCCAAGCTGCTGGCACCCATGTCCCCCTTTATAGCGGAGGCCATTTACGGGGACTTGGGCGGGCCCCTGCCTACAGTGCACATGGAGGATTGGCCCTCTCCATCCGTTGAGTTAAGGGATGAACCCCTTGAGGAGATGATGTCCAAGGCGAGGCTATTCGTCGAGGAGGTCGGCAGGCTAAGACAGACGAGGAGCTACAAGCTGCGTTGGCCCGTTGCTCGGGTCGTCCTCATACCGAGGGATACAGACACTAAGATATCCCTAGAGGAGTTGAAGGACATCCTCATCGATCAGGCCAACGCAAAGGTCGTGGATATCCTGGAGCCCGAGGAGGCCTGGCCGGAGCTGAGGTCTGTCCTGAAACCCATCGATGCTGTAATCGGAAAGAAGTACAAGTCCTGGCTTCCCGCCATCGTTGACACCCTCTCCAGGGCGGAGCCAGAAGAGGTAAGGCTGGCTGTTGAGCGGGGCGCATACGAGGTTCAGGTTCAGGGGAAGCCTGTCCAGATCACTGCGAAGATGGTGCGCTTCGAGGAAGAGCTCCCCGAGGGCTTTGGTGGAGGGAGTACTCCGGAGGGAGAGGTATACGTAGACTTCAGGCGTACACCTGTAATAGTGGCGGAATGTTTCACACGCGAACTCGTACGACGCGTCCAGCAGATGAGAAAGGAGATGGAGCTCTCTGTCGAGGACTATGTAGGGACAGAGGTTCAGTGCAGCGAACGCCTCCGAGGATTCTTTGAGGAATGGCGGGACTACGTCTGCACTGAGACCAGAACCAGGACTCTCTCCCTGAAGGCGAGAGAGCCGAAAGGCGTCCTTGTGAAGGAGTGGGACCTGGAGGGAGAGAGGGTGGTCATCGGCCTAGCTAGGGAGTCCTGACGCCCGCAAGAGCTTTGGCCAGTACTTCCTCCAGCTTTGGGACCGTTAGGAGCCCTTCGAGCTCCATCGGCCTTATCCACCGGTAAGCGACATGTTCCCAGTCCAGAGTGATTTCTCGACGGTCAATCCGGAAGACGAATGGGTGAACGGCCCAGATGATCTCTCCTTCGCGGCCCCTGGCGAGAACAGCCTCTCCACTGTTCAGTAGCTCCGCATCCTCTATTCCGGTCTCCTCCTTAATCTCGATTCTGGCTCTCTCCACAGCCTCCTCCTCTCCTTCGATGTATCCAGATACGCCTGCCCAGTGACCCGGAAAGCTCCCTACTTCCTCGCTCCTCTTGAGAATGAGGACCTTCTCCCCGTAGCAGAGGAAGGACGTCACCACGTGGCTCATGCTGACGCCCTCGATCTCGACGAAGCCGTCGTCCGCATCCACACGGACCGTGTCCCCCGTCCTGAAGAGGTCCACTTGAACCCCGTCCACCATGGGTATCTCGCTTATGAGGGCACCCGTGGCAATGACCGCCTCCGCCGTCTCGCACACCAAAGCGGCGGGAGCCTGACCTCGGGCTCTAAGGGAGTAGAGCACGTAAGACCCAGCGGTGCTTCCCTTTCCTCGCGGAAATACTAGGACTCTGTCGGCCACGGAGGTTCCCTTGAGACCACCTATCTCCTCCGTAATCTCCCCGCTATCCTTGTCGATGCCTCCCAGGAGGGAGAGCGGCATCTGGAAGGCGAGGACTTCGCCCGTGGCCTTCCCCCCGTAGATTCTCCGCGCATCGAGCCTCATCTTTTCCTCCTCATCAACTCCTCATGGCTATCGACGAAGACTCGCTGTCCCGACAGACTCGGCAGGTAGATGGCGGCTTTGGCGGAGGCGGTTCCAACATTCAGAGCCACCAGATCCAGAGGCATCACCTCCGGACAGGTATCCAGGATCACTCGACCTCCCAGTTGCCTGATGCGCTTGACAGTCTCCATGGCCTCCTCAGCTATCTTACGGGAGGTGAAAGCCCACACAGGCACCTTCGGCTCGTGGAGCTCCATCAGGTCGGCCACTTCCCGGAGCTCAGCTGCGGATAGCTGGGGACACCCGAAGGCGATCATGTCATACCCCTGCGATGAGAGGAGTTCCTCCTTCGCCTCGTCTAGGTCGAGCTTGTCAATCCTGTACCTCTTCAGCCCATGTGAGTCCACCATCTCCCATTCCGGAGTCAACCCCTCTACATGGAACATGTTGATATCGCTGCTAGTAGCCAAGGAGGCTCCTAGGGCCTTCAGCTCGTCCTCACTCCCCTTAAGTCCCTCGATGAGGGGGACTCCACTACCGAGCCTCTTCCCCAGGTGATGCCCCAGCAACG
>JAJISG010000110.1 GCA_022848835.1 Thermoplasmatota archaeon
GACATCGAAGTAGCAAGCCTTCAGGTCGATGTGAGCTCTTGCTGAAGACAACTCAGTTATCCCCGGGGTAACTTTTCTGTCATCAATGACCCCCATTAATGAGGTACATTGGTTCGCTAGGCCACGCTTTCGCGTCGTGGATTGTCGTTGGGCCAATCCACGTCAGGCCGGCTTTTGCCCTTGCACTCAGTGGTAGATTTCTGACCTACCTGAGCCGACCTTTGGGCGCCCTTGTTATTTTTTTGAGGGCGTGGCGCCCCACCCAAACTGCCCACCTATCGTTGTCTCTCCGAAGAGGTTAGCGATACAAAATTCGAAGGGCGGTGTTTCATTGATGCCTCGGTACCGACCTGGCGGCCGGCCCTTTGTAGCAGCTCCCGCCTACACTACACATCGAATCTCATATCGCAGCGACAGGTTGCAGTAAAGCTCCACGGGGTCTTCGCTTTCAGCTGGGGGGTACTGGACTGTGCGCCAGTAAGTCAGTTTCAGCGGCTTCCAGGCGGGGACAGTGGGGCTCTCGTTGGGCCTTCATGCAAGCCGCCAATTAAGCGGCTAGGTATTACGCTACCTTAAGAGGGTCATAGTTACCCCCGCCGTTTACCGGCCCTTCTTCCGGTTGTACCCGACTTTCAGGTACCGGCACTGGGCAGGCTTCAGCGGCAATACACACCCTTTCGGGCTAGCTGCCACCTACGTTTTTATTAAACAGTCGGAGCCCCCTTGTTACTGAGACCAGCCAATTCCTCGGCTGGCACCCCTTCTACCAAAGGTACGGGGCCAACTTGCCGATTTCCCTCGCCTGGATTACACCGACACGCCTTGGGCTTCTCACCCAGGGGCACCTGTGTTGGTTCTCGGTACGGATCTACAGGCTGGCCCCAACGCCCTTTTCACGGGCACCAGGGATGAGCCGAAGAGGACTCACGCCCTCCCTATCACGCTTTCACCCCCTTCTCGCCATTACGGCTCTCTGGGGGTTTCGACGCTTGAACGCAGTGGCTACCACGCTCGGCCTGCCCCAATGCGTCAGGCATTGGGCAGAGACCTGTAGAGTGCAGGAATATTAACCTGCTACCCATTCGACTGCCTCGATTAAGGACAGCCTTAGGACCGACTAACCCTCGGCTGACGAACATTGCCGAGGAACCCTAGCCCCTACGGCGGTGCCGATTCTCACGGCACTTTGCTCCTACTCCTACCAGGATCCTCGTTCGAACGCGGTCCACTTGACCTCACGGCCAAGCTTCTACCCGCGCACGACGCCTCTCTATCGGATCACCTTTCGGTGCCCTGAGGTATCGGCGGTCGGCTTAGCCCCGTCCATTTTCGGTGCCCGTGGTCTCGGCGGGTGAGCTGTTACGCTTTCTTTGAAGGGTGGCTGCTTCTAAGCCTACCTCCCCGCTGTCTGAGACCATGGACTCCCTTTGGGTCACACTTAGCCGACACTTAGGGGCCTTAACCCCAGTCTGGGTTCTTTCCCTTGCGGACGTGGAGCTTACCCCACACGCCCTCACTCCCGGGGTCTACGGCGACAGCAAGTTCGGAGTTTGACAGGACGCCGAGGGATTTCTCCCCCTAAACGTCCAATCCGTAGCTCTACCCCACTGTCGACCTCGCCCGAGGTCTAGCTGCGACTAGTTTCGAGAGGAACCAGCTATTCCCGGTCTAGATTGGCCTTTTACCCCTACGCCCAGGTCATCGGAGCGATTTGCACGTCAGCACCCGTTCGGTCCTCCACCCCCCTTTCGGGGGGCTTCAACCTGCCCAGGCGTAGATCGACCGGCTTCGGGTATCCCACCAACGACTCCTGGCGAGCACACCACGTCCCTGACCCTTGCGGGCTGCGGACATGTCGCTTTCGCTTCGGCTCCCCCCTTCCGGGGTTAACCTCGCCGTTGATCAGAACTCCCTGGCCCGTTTTTCTAAACGGAAGATGAGACGCTGCTCAGCCTCGCGGCTTCTTCGCTTTCACGCCCCATCAGTCTGTAGCTGTCTGGTTTCAGGCTCTTTTCACCTCCCGTCAAGGGTACTTCGCAGCTTTCGCTCACGCTACTACTGCACTATCGGTCTCAGGACGTATTTAGGGTTGGAAGTCCATGCCTCCCAACTTCCCGCGCGATATCCGACGCACGGTACTCTGGATACCCTGAATCTCCACTCCAGCATACCCCTAAGGGGCTGTCACCCTCTATGGCGCTCCGTTCCAGGAGACTTCGGGTTCGCTGGGTGAGGAGTACCAGGGTCCATAACTCCACATCTCCCTCCCCTTTCGGAAAGGGATTCGGTTTGCCCTTTGCCCTCTTCGATCGCCTTTACTGAGGGCATCTCGTTTGATTTCTCTTCCTCCGCCTACTAAGATGCTTCACTTCGGCGGGTTCCCGCTCCTCTCGGAGTGTCCCCGAAGGGACAGGAAGTCCCATTCGGCCATCGCCGGATCACAGGCTCCTTGCGCCTACCCGGCGCTTCTCGCAGCTTGGCACGACCTTCGTCGGCGCCTGAGCCAAGCCATTCCCCAGACAGCGTATTTAACCGCAGACTTACTGGTCTAACTAACGTCCAGGTCGCGTATGACCGTTTCAACGAACGCTGTACGCGAGGCCTAGACCTCTGCAGCATTCTCCACCCTTCCCCGGCGAGCCAGCTCGTCGGGTGCACATAGCGCTCCACAACATCAACTCAGGGATGCCACTACTTCAGGTGCAGAGCCCCTTGTTGTAAAGCAAACCATCCTAGGGCATCTGGGTATATATACATTGGCTCGCGCATGCCTCTCGAGCCCTAGAGCTTGGGCCTTATCCTCTTGGCCTTTCCCTTGCCGATTAGCACTTGGGCTAGCTCCTCTGGCAGACCTACCACATCCTCCTTCTGTAGCTGATAGGTGACGTCTAAACCGAGGAACGGTGGGATGTCCTCTAGGATTCTCACCAGTACCTTCCCCTCTTCTGCCTCAGGCTTCGCCTTCCCCTCTGCCGTCGTCTCCTCCGCATCCCCCCCGGAGCCCTCTCCGACCTCCTCGATACTCCTCTCCTCCAACTCCAGTCCGAAGGCCCTCCTGCGTCCTTTCTCCAGCACCTGCAAGAGGGCCTTGAACGACTCCTCCTCCCAGGGGGTCAGTTCGCTCGTGTCCACCGAAGCCCCGGAGGCCGCGCTAGATGCTAGGAGGGCCATCTTCCTCTCTCTATATTGGTATATCTGGTCCCTCCTCTTCAGGACCTTCTTCAGTTCATCCCGCAGGAGCGCAGCCTTGGCGGAGTTCGGATCATGGGAACTCTCCTTCCTAAGGTCCTCCTCCAGGTCGGAAGCGTACTCCTGGACTCCCCGCCAGAAATCGCGGTCTAAGCCCGTGAGGGTCTTTCTCTGGCTCTCCTTCCGATAGACCTTGAGGACCGCCTCTAGAGTGAACTTCTCCTCCGCCACAGTGCCCTATGGCAGGGTCATTATTTGAGTGTGATGGCAGAACATCCTCTCGCGGATTGGGCGTTCAGAGTTGGAGGTTATATCTCCAAATGAACCGATGAACCAACCTTTAAGTTCATTCCCTCCCTGCATTCAGTGAGATGGGCGGTGCTGTCCAAGGCAGGACGCGTTATGCCGGCTAATTTCGAGTCGCCGATGTCGACAGGCTCAGCCCACCAGGTGAGGATACGAGATGAGGCTCCGGGAAAGGTATGAGAAGGTCCTGGAGACGCTCCGGGACCTGAAGGAGGCGAGTCTCGAGGCTCCCATCATCGTGGAGGGCAGGAATGACGGTAAGGCCTTGAGGAGCTTGGGAGTCGAGGGCGACATCATCATGCTGAACAGCGGTTCCTCGATATTCCACCTATGTGAGCACATAGCAGGCAGGTATTCCGCCGCAGTGATTCTCACGGACTGGGATCGTCGAGGAGGTCAGCTATGCCGATTGCTCCGGGAGGGTCTGGCCGCCAACGGCGTTAGATATGATGTG
This sequence comes from Thermoplasmatota archaeon, assembly GCA_022848835.1. Lineage (GTDB taxonomy): Archaea > Thermoplasmatota > Thermoplasmata > RBG-16-68-12 > JAJISG01 > JAJISG01. The sequence continues at coordinate 3,950 of JAJISG010000110.1, forward strand.
GAGCTCAGGGCGAGGCTGACCCGGCTCTGCAAGAAGGAGGTAAAGGATGTGGAGGGGCTGAATTCCTACGTGACCCGGATATTGGCTTCTACGAAGGAGTCCTTCACCCCTCTCTCCCCACAGGAGGATTCTGATGATTCCCCATTTGATGGATGGCCTTAATCCTGTTATCGCAGCCATATCCCCTGTCGGCAACCCCTCTTCGGATGCCAGAGCAACCATGTAGGAAACTATTTATACGGCGGCAGCAAGTAGAATTCTAGAGTAGCATCAGCCTCCCAATATCACAATAATAATCATCACATTCTGCATCCATTGGAGTGCGGAGAGGGATAGGATATTCGAAGGTTCGACGCTATTCTGGACGTGGAATAATGGTAGTCGATCCAACTACAACCAAGTATCTGATAAGAGCCACCCTCGAAGCCGAGGGTGTAGTGGAGAAGCCCGACGTTGTCGGTGCTGTTTTTGGCCAGACAGAAGGACTGCTCGGTGACGAGCTGGACCTGAGGGACCTGCAGAAGAGCGGCCGTATCGGAAGGATCGAGGTAGACGTCGTCTCCAAGAAGGGGAAGACGGAGGGGATTGTACTCATCCCATCTAGCCTCGACCAGGTCGAGACCTCAATCCTCGCTGCTGCTTTGGAGACCATCGATAGGATCGGTCCCTGCAAGGCCAGGATCATCGCTCAATCGGTGGAGGACGTCAGAGTCGTGAAGAGGAGCCAGGTGGTGGAGAGGGCCAAGGAGATCCTCTCCTCCATGCTCCAGGGAGCCAAGACAGTGGGCATAGACCTCAAGGAGGAGGTCAGACAGGCGGTCCAGATATCGGAGATAGTCAGCTACGGCTCTGAGAAGCTGCCGGCCGGTCCCAATGTGGAGGACTCCGACGCCATCATCATGGTGGAGGGCAGGTCCGACGTCCTCAACCTGCTGAAGTGCGGAATCAAGAACGCCGTGGCTGTCGAGGGCACAGATATCCCCGAGGCCATCATCACCCTCTCTCGGGAGAAGGTGGTGACTGCCTTCGTGGATGGGGACCGGGGCGGGGACCTCATCATGAAGGAGCTCCTGCAGGTAGCAGAGGTCGACTTCGCGGCCAAGGCCCCTCGAGGCCACGAGGTGGAGGAGCTGACACAGAAACAGATTGTGAAGGCGCTTCGGAACAAGATTCCCGCGGAGCAGTTCGCGGAGATGTTCGGAGTCGGTGTCCCGAAGACGACGCCTCCCAGGAGGGCCAGGGCAGCCCCGCCTAAGCCCGAAGAGCTCCGTCTCTCGAAGGAGCTGGAGTCCTACAAGGACGAGCTCAAGTCCCTCTTGGGAAGTTCCAAGGCTCACTTGTTGCCCGAAAAGGGCGTTTCGAAGGAGGTGGCAGTTCGGGAACTTGTGGACACCCTAAGGAAAGGTGGCAAGGGGGTCAAGGCGCTAATCTTCGACGGGGTGATCACCCAGCGGATACTAGATATCGCCAGCGATAACGGCGTGGAGTATGTTATAGGGATGAAAACGGGCAGTTTAGTCAAGCGGCCGACGAACGTCAGGGTGTTCACGGCGGACGACTTGAAGGTAAAGTGAGGTGCTGACATAGCCTCCAAGAGCATCTTGGACGCGCAGAGGGGTTTCTCCCTGGATGAGTTGGAGACCACGGGGGATGTCCTCATCCCAGCCGATCCCCTAGGCCGCGTTGTAGGACAGGAGGAGGGTGTGCGATTAGCGCGCATCGCGGCAACTCAGCGAAGGCACTTTCTGCTCGTGGGGCCCCCCGGGACTGGCAAGTCCATGATAGCACAGGCTCTCTCTCTGCACCTACCGCCCCCGGAGGAGGAGATCAGGGTGGTTCACAACCCCGAGAACCCAGAGAGGCCCATGGTGGAGGTGAGAAGAAGAGAAGCTGTCATCGAGGAGGTGGCGGAGATGAAGGGAGCCGAGGGGGAGCTCATCGACCCGAAGGACGTGCCGATCAACGTGGCTGAGAGGCTGGGTTACCGCTGTGTGCACTGTGGTCACTACTCCCCACCTTCCGAGGCAGTCTGCCCAAAGTGCACTCAGGCCAAGGGAGCGGTACAGAATGTAGGGAACCCCTTCGGTGACCTCTTGGCGGGTATCTTCGAGGCGACTATTGGACAGCTCAGTGGGAAGGACAGGGTGACCACCACCCGGAAGCAGTTTGGAAAGGAGGAGGTGGTGGTCTTTGAGAGGGCTGGTGACCTGATTAAGGTGATGGACCAGAAGGCGCTTGAGAAGAGGAGGGAGATGGAGAAGGTTAGCCCCAGGAAGGTTCTGGTGCCCCTGGATCGTAATCCCTTCATACTTGCGACGGGCGCCAGCGAAACGGAGCTTCTGGGGGATGTGAAACATGACCCCTACGGCGGCCATCCTCAGCTGGGAACGGAGCCCTATGAGAGGGTGGTGGCGGGGGCGATCCACGAAGCCCACGGGGGCGTTCTTTTCATCGACGAGCTACCCCAACTAGGCCCTCTACAGCGCCACATCCTGACGGCCATGCAGGAGAAGAGGTTTCCCTTGAGCGGCAGGAACCCCCAGAGTGCTGGGGCGAGTGTTCGGGTGGACGGCGTCCCTTGTGACTTTATCCTTGTGGGGGCCTGCAACATCCAGGATCTGCCGTATATTCTGTCTCCTCTCAGGTCTAGGATCGTTGGATCAGGCTACGAGGTCCTCGTCGAGACCACCATGCCGGACAATGAGGCCAACAGGGCGAAGATGGCTCAGTTCGTGGCTCAGGAGATAGCCATGGATGGCAGGATTCCGCCAGCTACGCGGGAGGCTGTTGTGGCCATCATCGAGGAGTCCAGGAGGAGGGCCCGAGATCTGGATAAGGCTGAGGATTCCCTCACGCTGAGGTTGAGGGAGATGGGGGGACTCATCCGGTCGGCGGGGGATATCGCGGTCATGGAAGGGATTGAGCTGATCGAGGTTGATCACATAAAGAGGGCTGTCAAGGTAGCCAGGACGGCAGAGGAGCAGATCAAGGATAGGTATGGCTCCTACGAGGGTGGCATGGGCGCGGACATGACCCGCGCCCAGCGGTCCGTCTCCCCCTATCATTACTGGAACTACCATGATCCTGCCGATGAAGGCAGATATATCGGGTAATCATGCAGAGGATGCATTCCCGCCGCTGAAGGCCGAGTTCTCAGTGAGCTATCATCGCGTCATACTTGGCGTGGACGAGCCTTATGAATGAGCGGAGGTCGTCTTGAGAGCGCAGGGCTAGGTCGATGTGTACCGGTCCCTCCTCTCGCTCGGAGCCGACCAGCATCTCCTCAAGGGCCTTGCGGGTCCCCTCCTGGCTCCAGGGCTCAAACCTCAGGCTGGAGAGGTCTCTCCGGTCGAGGATGGACCGGGCATCCTCAGGCATGAAGTCGAGGATAACTCGGACGGCCTCATGAGAGTGCGCTTCGAATAGAGCATCCTCTCCTAAGTAGAAATGGATGCTGTAGTTCCCTGTCTTGGAGTCCTGGAAACCACGTTCTGACACCCCTGGGAGGCTGAGAATTCCTACGCGGAGGTGTGCCACCCTGTCTCTCGCATCATTGGGAAAGTGGCTCAAGACCTCTTCAGCTAGAGCTTCCTCCAGAGGAGTCCCCCCGACGAGTATACGGAACAGGCTTATAACGG
>JAJISG010000111.1 GCA_022848835.1 Thermoplasmatota archaeon
CCACGCTTAGGTGGTGTTATCTAGGTTTTGGTCAGCTTCAAAGCGACCAGTCGGGGGCTGCTGTTCCGACCTGTACTTCACAAAGGTCTGGAGGGGGGCCATCTGGGTCAGCGAGGAGGCTGTGTGCGATACCTCCCCTCCGGTATGGCTATGTGGAGGCCACCCCGGCATCCGGCAGCGGCCCTTGACACGAGGTGAATCCCATGACAGGGCCTGCTATACCCGTACCAAGTAGCATCCCGCTGTTGGATATCATGAGCCCTACGAGTCTCTATCGACCCCTAGCACGCGCCTTTACTGCATCAGGGGCGCAACGATCTCCATGATCTTCCTCTTCTCCTGTGAACTTAGCTCAGACACGGGGGGCCTGGAGTGGGCTTTGAGCCCCCACACCTTCTCGACTAGATACTTTGCCGCTGCTGGGAATGTTCCCACCTGGAGGGCCCGCACGAAACGTGCCAAACTGAGCTGCAGGTCCACGGCTTCCTCAACCCTCCACTTCTGTAGAAGATCATACAGCCTTACCCCCTGGGACGGGAATACATTGCTTGAACCTACCACGCCTCCCTGTCCACCGTGAATCACGACCGAGGCCAAGAGGGAGTCTGACCCGGTCATGAAGGAGAAGGTCTCAGGCATCTCGGCTATGACATGCATCGCCTTGGACAGGTCACCGGAACTATCCTTCAGTCCGTCTATGGTTCCCGCATGGGCCATCTCAAGGATCAATTCCACGGGGATGTCGACACCCGTGAAGGAGGGCAGGCTATAGGCCATAACCGGGATTTCAACGGCCTCATGTATGGCCTCGTAGTGGCTCTTGAGGCCCTCACGCCTCGGCTTGATATAGAAGGGCGTGATGACCATCACCCCGTCAGCACCAGCGGCTTCAGCATCCTTCGACAGCTCCACTGCCTGACGAGTGGAGGGAGCACCAGCTCCGACGACGACCTTGGCCCTGCCGGAGGCCTCCTCGATGACCGCCTCGGCAACCCTGCGCCGCTCCTCCCTCTCCATGGAGGTGAACTCCCCCATACTGGCCATCGGCACAAGGCCGGCGACACCGGCATTGAGGAGGTTTGACACATGTCTCTGTTGAGACTGAGTGTCCACCTCATCTTCCGCATCGAAGAAGGTTATGAGGGGGGTGTATATTCCCTCAAACATCCTCATGAGTTTCGCAGTTTGATAAGGACTCTCTGTATAAAGCCATCTGCTGATTCCCAGGACCGCTGTGGGCAGCAGCCTTTTTGCGCGCTTCCGTTATATCGTCAGGGTTGATACAGAACCTGAAGAGTCTGTTGAGGGGGCCGAGAAGCCTCGAACTCCGGGCGATGCGTCATGACGCTCTAGGGATATTCGAGGCTGCACTCAAATCGGTGGATTCTCGGAACGCTGTTAAGCGCCACCTGAAGAGGGAGAAAGGGCTACTTTCCGTTGGCGAGATTGAGCTCGATCTGAGTAGGATAGACTCTGTGCGCATCATCGCCTTTGGAAAAGCGAGCCTACCTATGGCCGAGGCTGTGGCTGAGATTGTTGAGCTAGACGAGGCTCTGGTTGTGACTGACAGGAGAGCGCCTCCTGAGGGGTCAGGGTTCCGAATTGTGGCAGCTGGCCACCCTCATCCGGACGAAGGAAGCCTAAAGGCCGGTAGCATAGCCCTTCAGACGGCCAGAAAATGCGGGCGCAGGGACTTGCTCCTGGTTCTCGTATCTGGGGGCGGTTCCGCCATGCTTGAAGACGCTGACCTGCCCTTGGCTGCCCTGCGAGAGGTTTCTGACCTCCTCATCAGGAGCGGGATGGACATAAAGAAACTGAATACTGTGAGGAAGCACCTCTCCAACATCAAGGGCGGTCAGTTGGGGAAGGTTGCCGCTGCCGGGGGAGGGGCGGTTGTTGCCTTAGCCGTCAGCGATGTGGTTGGAGATCCACCATCTTTCATAGCCTCCGGACCCACAGTGTCCGATGAGACCAC
>JAJISG010000112.1 GCA_022848835.1 Thermoplasmatota archaeon
GCCTTCGATGATGGCAATTTCCAGGACGTATTCAACCAGCTCAGAGCGACGAAGGAACAGCTAGCAGACATCTCTCGGAAGGCCTTCGATATGGTCAAGGCAAGGGTCATTGAAGCCAGAGACGTCGGGATAGGCATCGAGGAGATGAAGGAAAAGCTGATCGAAGCTAAGAACTTCATCGATGAGGGGGAGGTTGTCCGTGGCCTGATATTCCTACGAGAGTGTGATCTCTCGGCGAAAGAGGTCTTGGAGGTCTATCAGAAGGTCCATGACATCACCGCATCTGCCGCTGCAATCATCGCTGAAGGGAAGAAGAAGGACGTTGACATGGCTCGGGCAGTGGAGCTCCTCATCAAGGGCAAGACCACCTTCGAAGGCGGCAACCTCGAGCGAGCGCTCGACTTCGCCCTCGATGCTAGAGCGGAAGCGGAGAAGCAGATTAGCGTCCTTAACGTGACAGATCGCATCCTGGCTGCCAAGGAGAGTCTCGATCTGGCGCAGATGCTGGAAGTGGACGTAAGTGTATTTACGAATCTACTGAAGAGAGCCAAACAATCCCTTGACGCCAGGGACTTCAGGGAGGCCGTTGAGCTAGCCATGGAGACTGAGGAACAGGCCGCGGCTGGCGTCCGAGACAAAATCAATTCCAAGATTGCGAGGGCGGAAACCTTACTGGATAAAGTACAGGTACCCGCCAAGGAGGTCGGTGAGCTGCTACAGTCAATCTCCACAGCCAAGTCCCTCCTCAGCGATCGGAAACTGAGGGAGGCGGCGGGGCTCATACAGGATACCATAGCGGGTTGTGCCGAGCTGGCGGAGGAGTACGACAAGGTCCTCGACGTCCTGAAGAGAGCCGAGGGCCTGGCATCGGAACTCCAGTCCATGAATGTGAAGGTCTCCGGTCCGGGGAAGCTGCTCACGAAGGCCGGCAAGGCCTATGAACAGGGGAACCTGGGGCACGCAGGCCAGCTGGCGGAGGAGGCCCTATCCCAGCTAGAGAGGAAGAGGGATGAGAACATTGAGAGGACTCTGAAGAGCTTCGAGATTGTAGTCGCGAGAGCGAGGGAGGATGGCGTAAACACCTCCACGGCTGAGGAGCATCTCAAGAAAGCGCGTTCCCTGTTTATGGAAGGGAGCTACCAGGACGCTCTGGCCGCCGCGATGAACAGCGAGACAGAAGTAGAGAAGATGGCCCTTCAGAAGGATATCGCAGAGAACGCTCTGGAGACCGCAAGGACGCGTATCATGGCCCTGCCCAAGCCTGTAACCTCACTCAGGAAAATGCTGAAGGACGCAGAACGGGCCTTCGAGGTCGGAGACTACGTCCTCTCCCTAGAGACAGCCATCGCGGCGGGAGACGAGCTCACGAAGATCCGGGATAACTGGGAGGATCTGGAGGACTCTGAAGAGAAGGCCCTCGTGTTCTACAAGATAGCTGAGAGGGCCGAAGTGGAGATGATTGGGCTCTCAACCCTGTTGGAGAAGGCGAGACAGGCCACAGAAGAAGGTGACCTGGAGGAATCCAGAGAGCTTTTCGACGAGCTAGCTACTCAGGCCGGAGGCCTCATCTCCTCCTCCATCACGCAGCTCCACACTGAGGTCAGGAACGCCGTGGTCATGTGCAGTCTGCTGAACTGTGATGTCGAAGGGATCGATGACAAGATCTCCCAGGGTCGGAGTTACGCGGATGAGGACCGATATGACAGGGCCATCGAAGTCCTATCCAAAGTTAAGGAGGAGTTGCACGGGGCCTTAAGGGGGAAGATCGGGCAGCTTCTCTCTGACTCTCAGGAGGCTGCCGATCATGCGGAAAAGGTGGGAGTGGACGTCCAGAAGGCACGGAGTATGGTGGAGGAGGCGAGGGTCGCCATGGGCGAAGGGCACATCGAGATTGCCATTCGCCTTGCTCAGGAGAGCCTGGAGGCCATCCATTGCGAGGAGAAGTTCCACAAGCTGTTCATGGAGTCCACGTTCGAAACGGAATCCCTCATCAAGACAGCCAAGAAGTTTGGCATCGACGCTAAGGGAGCGAAGCGCGGCCTACGGAGAGCATTCCAGCTGAAGGAAAGCGACCCAGATGGCGCTATTGAAGAGGCGGGGAAGGCGCTCAAGCAAGTACAAGATTCGTTGGAGGCCTTCTCTCCAAGCCTGAAGATGGACCTGAACCTTCATGCAGCAGCCGGGGGTGGCTGGAACGATGCAGTCCTTAGAATCCGGAACACGGGGAAGGCCCTTGCCAAGGACCTAGAGGTTGAGGTCATGGGGGATTTGGAGGTGCAGGACCTGCAGACTCCGGCAACCATAAGGGCGCGGGGTGAGACTGAGGTTCGATTCCAGATAATGTTCAATTCGATTGGATCAGTTCCCGTGCTAGTCAAGGCTAGGGTCACAAGGCTTCTGGACGATCGCAGATATGAGCAGGAGGAGGTCTTCGACGTTTCGGTGGATGAGGATGTTTCCGAATCGGGACCCAAGGAAATAGTTGCGGAATTTGACAGCAAGTGCTCTCTATGTCGCGGATCTATCAAGAAAGGCTTCACCGCGAAGAGGTGCGCGTGTAGCTCACTCCTTCACGAACCCTGTGCGAACAGGGCTGGGAAGTGTCCAGTCTGTCAGCGATCCATGTAGGCCTCTGGTAACGTCTCAGATACTTCTGAAGAGGAGAGACTGAGTATCACCGAGTTCTGATCGTCCGGATCCGCATCCGGTCCCACGGTCAATACACCTAGACTGTAGGTGTATGACTCCTCGAAGTATCAGGATCTGAGGCTCAGGGCTCCCACCGATCCCTCCACAGCTCTGACCAACTCGCCTCGGGACAAGATGGCGCGAATCCCTTCAAAATCCATCGCAATCGGCCGATCCTCAAACAGAGGTGGGACATGGCGGCGGAGAACCTCGTAGGCTGCTTGGACTCCTCTCCCAGGCTTAAGGGGCTTGAGGAATTCCAGGCCCTGTGCAGCACACACGTACTCGATGGCCAGGACGTAGCTCACGTTGCGAATGATGGTGAAGAGCTTCTCTCCAGCAGCCGGACCCATGCAGACAAAGTCCTCCTGGTTTGCCGAGGTTGGGATGGAATCCACCGAGGCTGGATGGGAGAGGACTTTGTTCTCAGATGCTAGGGCAGCCGCCGTATACTGTGCCAGCATCAGACCCGAATTGAGACCGCTGTTCTTCGTCAGAAAGGGGGGCAGCTCACTCAGGTGGCCATCGACAAGCCTGGCAATCCGCCTCTCTGAGAAGGATGCCAGAGAGCATAGCGCGATGGCCATGAAGTCCATGGTGAAGGAGAGGGGCTGACCATGGAAGTTACCGCAAGAGAGTGACTCCTCATCTTCAGGGAACAGGAGAGGGTTGTCGGTTGCGGAGTTGATTTCCACACTTAGGACACGCTCAGCCTGAGTGAGGACATCGAGGCAAGCTCCGAAGACCTGGGGCATGCATCGGAGTGTGTAGGCGTCTTGGACCTTGTGGGGTCCCTTGTGCGAAGGAATGATCTCACTCTCCTGCAGCATCCTGAGCAGGTTACCCGCCACAACCGCCTGACCGGGGAGATCCAGCGGTGGCACATGGGGCAGGAAGGCCGCCGCGTCGACATAGACGGCGTGCCCTCCGGGTGGCTGGACGATGGGGACGCCTTCCCGGGCAATGTGCTCTCCCAGGTAGCGCACCGACGCGATCCTGTACTCCAAGTAGTCCTCGTGGAGGACCTCCTGCAGCCCCACAGCGATGGCTTCCAGATCCCTCCCG
>JAJISG010000113.1 GCA_022848835.1 Thermoplasmatota archaeon
TCGGGTTGATATACCGAAACTGAGAAGTTTGCGAGACCTGCCCTCCGCCCTCAACCTGTAAGGTCTATCTGGAATGCCCGCCTAGAAGGCGGGATGGTCGCCCGAGAGGATGAGGAGATCGGGGAGATTCTGACCAGGTATAGGACCGTGGCCGTGGTCGGCTGCTCCAGGAACCCCCGGAAGGAAGCCCACACGGTGCCCAGCTACCTTCAGGACAACGGGTACAGGATCGTCCCCGTTAACCCTTTTGCGGATGAGATACTTGGTGAGAAGGCCTACAAGAACTTAAGGGAGATTCCGTTCCCAATAGAGATAGTCGAGGTCTTCAGGCCCTCAGACCATGTCGGTGCCGTAGTGGAAGATGCGCTCAGGACGGAGGCCAAGGTCATATGGATGCAGCTGGGCATCAGGAATGAGGAGGCCGCCGAGAAGGCCAGGGCTGCCGGGCTAGCCGTCATCCAGGACCGATGTATGCGGACAGAACTGAAGAGGTTGGGAGGGCTAGCCAGTAGATGACGACTCCCTGAACACCCTCCACCGCCTTTATCTCATGTAGCGGCTAGGGAGGAAGGAAAGGAGGAGGTCATCCTTTTCAATCTCTCCGGCCGAGGCCTGCAGGACATGGAGGGCCTCCCACAGTCTCTGGTGGGGAAGTTGGAGGTGGCTTAGCCTAGGACGGTGGGCAGCTCGCCCCTACCGATACATCTCCACAATCCCTTCAATGGCGGGCTTCGCTTGCTCCCTCAACGTTCCAAGCTGGCCCTCTATCAGAGCCGCCTGTTCGTAGAGGGGCTCGATTGGTATCGTCACCTGCGGAAGCAGCTGGTCCACGGCTTCCACCAGTTTGGCGGCCGCCAGGGCGTCGGGCATGTAGGCTCTCGTCTCCGCAGCCAGGCTCATGACGTTGAACTTAACCCATCTGCCCTCATTGAGGAGAACGCCCGACACGCCAGTTATCATGCCTGTCTCGAGCTGCTCAATCCCCGAGGACTCCAGCCTCTCCCTCGCCATGTCGGTGCTGCCTACGCCCCAGAGGCGAAGAGGCTTCTTCCCGCCCCCGGAGACCGGGAGCCCCTCCATGCAGATGATCTCACGACATCCCTGATCCCGACTCCACGAAAGCAGTGTCCTGGCAAGAGGCCGGTGGAGGGTTGCTGGCAGGGGTATCTCGCTGATGAAGACAGCGATCTTCAGATCCTCCCTTGCATAGATCCTGGCTGGAAACTTTGGCTTCCTGGAGTAGATCATGGATACAGACGGGAACTCGTCCGAATCCACGGCTGAGATCTGGTCCAGCTCTAGATTGCTTATGAGGTAGCTGCAGGCGATGGTGCTCGAAAGGCCAACAGTGGGAATGGCCTCTAGCACAGAACCGCCTCGAAGATCTAGGTCCTTGAACTTCTTAACTTCTATCGAGGCCTCGATAGTCTCACCCCTGAGTAGCTCATCGCACCGCCCCTGTTAATGCTTTCCTCAGGCGCCTCGAACTTAGCGCTGGCTGGAAGGGAGGATGCGGGCCACCTACGGACTCTTCAGGCATCTAGATCTGTGGAGAGAAGACGCCCCCTTTGTATGGCCTGAATCTAGGTCCAGATCAGCTTTGAGGAGATTGACATCCTGCACAAGCTTTTAGCTTCCGGCAGTATCCATTCAGTGTTGGAAGTCGCTGTGGACGTAGGTGGAACCTTCACTGATTTCGCGGTCAGACGTGACGACGCCGTCCAGGCTTTCAAGCTGCCCTCCACGCCGGCCAGGCCCGAGGAGGTCCTACGAAAGGGCCTGCAGGGTCTAGACATCTCCACCCTGGGACACGGCACGACCATCGCCACCAACGCTGTCATCGAGGGCAAGGGTGCCGTCACTGCACTGGTGACCACAGCAGGTTTTCAGGAGGTCCTGATTATTGGTCGCCAGAGGAGGCCGAGTCTGTACGACCTGAGGGCGACTAGGCCGGAACCCCTGGTTCCCCCAGAGATGACCTTTGGGGTCAAGGAGAGAGTGGACGCACGAGGCCGGGTGCTCCAGCCCTTGGCGAGAGAAGAGGTGATGGCTCTGGTCGACCGGTTGAAGGCCCTCAAGGTAGAGTCCGTGGCCATCAGTTTCCTCTTCTCCTTTCTCAGGCCGGGTCACGAGGCCCAGGTAGCCGATGTCCTTCGTAGCGATTTCAATGTCTCCCAGTCCTCCCAGGTCCTCCCAGAATTCAGGGAGTATGAGAGGACCTCCACCACTGTCCTGGACGCGTTGGTGGGGCCGCTCGTTAGGGGCTACCTCTCGCGCATCGAGAAGGAGATCGAGGCCCGCCTCTATGTCATGCGCTCCAACGGCGGCATCCGTGAGGCCAGGAGTATCAGGGAAAGGCCGATAGAGATGGTGCTTTCTGGCCCAGCAGGCGGAATAGCCGGGGTCAAATTTCTCGCTGATACCCTGAGGCTCGAGGAGGTGATGGCCCTGGATATGGGGGGGACCAGCGCGGACCTCTCCCTGCTCCACGATGGCCAGCCCACCTGGACGACGGAGGCCAGGATAGGAGGTCACCCCCTCGCCCTGCCCGTCCTAGACATAAGCACCATCGGGGCTGGTGGAGGCTCCGTCGCATGGGTCGATGATGGCGGAGCCCTGCGGGTGGGTCCCCAGAGTGCCGGAGCCGATCCTGGGCCGATGTGTTACGACAAGGGAGGATCGGAGCCCACTCTCACCGATGTAGACCTCCTTAGCGGTCTCCTCCGAGACGCTCTCCTAGGTGGGGAGATGCACCTGAAGAGAGGCCCTGCGGAAGGCGGAGTCGCCCGTCTCAGCCGAGATCTTGGTCTGTCGAAGGAGGAGACCCTCACAGGCGTGAGGAGTGTGGTGGTCTCCAAAATGGTGCGAGCCGCGGCACTCACCTTTGCACGGCGAGGCCTCGACCCTAGGGACTTCGACCTGGTCGCCTTCGGCGGGGCAGGTCCCATGCACGCCGTAGAGGTCGCGAGGGAGCTGGGTATGCCTAGAGTCATCGTGCCTCCCATTCCAGGTGCCTTCTCGGCCTACGGAATCCTCCTGTCAGACCTCAGACTCGACTACGGCCGGAGTCTCATTCGTCCCCTGGAGGCATCCCAGGATGAGGTAGGAGCAGTCTGGGAGGCCATGGAGGAGGAGGCCTCCAGAGACCTGGAGCTTCAGTCGTACCATAAAGAGGACGCCCTCCTCCTCAGATCCATGGACCTCCGCTACAGAGGACAGAGCTACGAAATCAACGTACCCCTGAGCAGTGACCCGGAATCCGGCTTCCATCGTCTGCACGAGGCCCGCTTCGGTTACTCTATGGAGGGCGAGACGGTGGAGGTGGTCAACGTCAGGCTTACGGCAGCTGTGGAGCGTCCGAAGTCCCTGCCCGAGCTTAGGGTCACGCCCTGTGAAGGGCCGTCAGCGAGGAGGGTCCTCCTGGCTCAAGGCTGGAGCGAGGTTCCGGTGTACTCCCGGGTCCAGATGCCAGCTGGCTTCGAGGCCGATGGACCCCTCATCGTGGAGGAGGAGACGGCCACCACCGTCCTGGATCACGCTGCGCGGCTACGTGTGGACGAACTGGGTTGTCTCAGAATCGAGGTGAGTTGAT
>JAJISG010000114.1 GCA_022848835.1 Thermoplasmatota archaeon
GATGGCAACTCCAAGCGCCACCATACCCCAGATAGCTGTGACTATGGCGAAGAAGATGAAACCAACCAGTGCGAAGGTCTTCGCACTCTGCGCCTCGCCCCAGGCATAAGGGCTCATGGATTCGGCGGAAGCACTCATGGAAACCCTGAGGGCAGACTGATAAGGTGGTATTTATCGATTTGCTCGAGGAGAAAAGACCTGCCAGTGATTCCAGTTCGAAAAATAGGACAGACTTCCACATCCTGTTGAATCTCGACCGCGGCTGGAACCGAGATTGAGTGGAATTCTCAATCCTCGGTGCGGGCATACCGGTAGAGATATAATAAGGGCCGACGGAATGACGCCTTCCATGACCATAACGGGCATCGACACTGTCGCTGTAGTGGTCTCCGACCGCATCAAGGCCGTGGCATGGTACCGGGATGTCCTGGAACTGGATGAGGCCTTCGTCCCGCAGGACGAGGGTCACTGGATTGAGCTGGGACCTGGGAGGCCTCTCGCGCGCATCCACATCTGTGAACTCCAAGAAGAGATGGAACCGGGGCCTACGGGCATCACCCTCCTTACGGACGATATCCACGCTGAATACGACCGTCTGCGGGCTAAGGGCGTCACCTTCCCCATGCCGCCGAAGAAGATGGACTGGGGTGAGTGGCTGGCCGTGTTTACTGACATGGATGGCAATGAGCTCGACTTGAAGCAGCCTCTTGACCCCTCGGAGTGGACCATCTAGTAGCTGCGACTGGGAACCTGCGACGGGAGCCGAGTAGGTGGTTCAGTCCTGAACGAAGCCAAGGGCAACAGCGAGGTCCCCCATGTCGCTACCGAAATCCTGCCCCTTGAGGGAGGATGACTCCACTAATTCGAGACGGTTGAACCAGGGAGGCGGGACTTCCGCGGGGGAGGCCTCCACATCATACACGAAGCATAGGTCGTAGTGCCTTCTCCCCGGGAACCAATCGCTGGGATCGTAGAACGCATGGATTGTCGCAGCACCTGCCTCGTACTCCTCGAGGCCAAGCTGGTCCTCCACCACCCTCCTGAGGGCATCATCGGGATGCTCCCCCTCGTACAGGTAGGCAGCGGGAAAGCGCCAGGAGTGAAATTCCGCCTCCCTCTCCTCAGGATCGTATACGCCGAAGTTGGGCGCCCACTCCTCCCATTTCGGGTGCTCCTTGGGAATCCCCAACAGTACCTCTGTCTCCTGTTGAAGGATGGCAAAGGAGGAAAGGCAGAAGCCGGCCTCGGGCAGATCGTATCTGGGAGCAGGGCCATACCGCGCAAACTTGGGCATTGTATCCAGATACGGTAGCCTCTCTTAAGCCCGTTCGCTTTCTTGCTAGCGCGATTTCCTTGCCCTAAAGCCTTTGGGTGCCTTCTTTGCTCGAACTTTTCCCAGTGAGCAATCTCCTCTAGTGGCTTCCGCCTCACCCAAAAAGGGTATAGCTCATGCCCGTCCTACATTGAGGGAGGGGTTCCCTGAGCACGAGCGTAGCAGGAGAGGAGCTGGATATTGTTCAGTGTCCCTATTGCAATCACGCCTGGAAGTCCACTCCAGATTGGAGAGTTGAGATATGCCCAGACTGTAGGCAGGTCGTCCAGCGCTATGCGGATCCTGCCTGGGACTAGACCGACGCTTCCGAAGGGTCAGAGCCCGCTCCTGGGATCCCGGCTCCGGGTCATCACCACTGAGGAAGGTAAACCTGGAACAACTCTGGCGAGGAGCGATGATTACAAACCGGTTGTGATTCGCGGTCGAGTGCCCCTGGTGATTTTGTGGAGGTTCTCGTTGAGGACTCGACGGAGACGTACCCCCTGGGGAAATCTCTCGATGGGAGTGGCGGGGAGAGTCCACCCCTGAGCGACGCCGCCGCCTCCACATAGCCCCTGGGGGGATCTCTGGTGGTCGGTCTGATCATCGA
>JAJISG010000115.1 GCA_022848835.1 Thermoplasmatota archaeon
TGGAGGAGGCCAAGAAGAACCCGAAGGGGTTCATAGAGATGGACGAGGGGGGTGCCACCGTCATTCAGCTAGACGATATTAGAATCGCCATCGCCTGGCCCCCTTTTTCCGATGGTCTTGAGATAACCGCTGTCAGACCGGTAGCCACGATTAATCTTGAGGACTACAAGTACGCACAGGTCATCAAGGAGAGGCTGAAGGAGAAATACAGGGGCGTTCTCATCTCTGGTCCCCCTGGAGCTGGGAAGACGACACTGGCCCAGGCTGTGGCCCAGTACCTACACAGCATCGACTGGATTGTGAAGACGATGGAGAAGCCGAGAGACCTCCAGCTGAGTGATGAGATAACTCAGTATGGAGCCCTCATGGGTGATATGGCAAAGACGGCCGATCTGCTCCTCTTGGTAAGACCCGACTACACAATATACGACGAATTGAGGAAGACGAAGGACTTCCAGGTCTTTGCGGACTTGCGAATGGCTGGTGTCGGCATGGTAGGTGTCGTCCATGCCACTCGGGGCATCGACGCTGTCCAGAGGCTCATCGGAAGAGTCGAACTCGGCATGATCCCTCAAGTGGTGGACACGGTCCTCTTCGTTGAAGATGGGGTGATTAGGAAGTTCTACGATCTCCGTTTCATGGTTAAGGTACCGCAGGGAATGCTTGAAGCGGACCTAGCCCGTCCCGTCATTGAGCTCGTGGACTTCGAGACAGGGAAGTCGGAGTTCGAGATATACACCTATGGGGAGCAGATCGTAGTAATGCCCCTCGAAGGAATGCAGGAGGAGAGGCCCCTCTGGGGGTTGGCAGAGAGACAGATAGCCTACGAGATTGGCCGCCTCATCAGCGGTCCCATCGACGTCTCCGTGGACGCCGACTCCCATGCGACCGTATACCTCAGCGAGAAGGAGATTCCCAGGATACTGGGGCGTGAGGGTAAGAGAATCGCGGAGATCGAGAAGGAGCTCGGTCTCAGCATAGATGTCCGCTCCATTAAGAGGGCAGGACAGTCACCTGCCAAGGCGAGGACCCATGCTGCGGAGGTGGACATGGACAGAAAGAACGTTATCCTGAGAGTGGGGAAAGATCTCTCGTCTCACAACGTGGAGGTCGTCATCTCCGGGCGACCGGCCTTCCAAGGGACCGTCGGTCGAGATGGGGTCATCAGGGTTGCCAAAGGGAGTAAGGCCGGGAAGTCCCTTGAGGATGCCTTCTTCGCCGGAAGAAGGGTCACCGTAGAGCCTCTGGATTAGACCGCCCATGAGCATCATCACCCTTCTCACAGACTTCGGACCTGGCAAGTACGTCGCTGCTTTGAAGGGCGTTATCCTCTCGATCGACCCTCAGGCCAAAATAGTGGATATCGAGCACAGAGTGTCCCCCCAAGGGGTGCTGGAGGGGGCCTTCGTGCTTGCCTCTGCGGTGAAATACTTCCCCTTCGCGATTCACGTCGCCGTGGTGGATCCAGGTGTCGGTACCCGCAGGCGATCCCTGGTTATGGAGTGTAGAAAGGGCACTCTCGTGGGGCCCGACAATGGCCTGCTCCTCCCTGCAGCTCGCGTGCTTGGCCTTCGAAGGGCATTCAGTATCGACAGGAGAGAGTACTGTCTTCCAGAGGTTTCCGACACCTTCCATGGACGTGATGTCTTCGCCCCTGTTGCTGCTCACTTGGGTCTAGGGATATCCCCCAGTTCCGTAGGGAGTCGCGTGAAGAACCCAGTAGATCTGGATTTCGGCGTATATGAGGTTTCTAAGGAGGAGGTCAGGGCGAGAATTCTCTTCAGAGATCACTTTGGAAACCTCGTCACCAACCTTCCCGAGCAAGCTTTGCCCTCCTGGATTTCGTTCGGCAAGATCGTCGAGCTGGAGATCGAAGAGAACTACAAGCTTCCCTTCCTAACTACGTACGCCTCCCGGGACTCTGGAGAGCCCCTCCTGACTATATCCAGTGATGGATTCCTGGAGATAGCCGTTAACCGTGGTGACGCTTCCGAAATCTTGAACGCTGAGCCAGGAGACGATTTCACCCTCAAGAGGGCATAATTTCAGGAAAGGCTATCTAGACGGAGCCTCTACGGGATTTCGATGAAGAAGAGGGTGCTTCTCATCGTATGTGATGGTCTGGGTGACCGCCCGGTAAGGAAGCTAGAGGGTAGGACACCGCTCCAGGCCGCCACAAAGGAGAACCTGGACTGGTTTGCTACTCAGGGAGCCTGCGGTTTACTGGACCTCATATCGCCTGGAGTATGTCCGGGGAGCGATACAGCCCATCTAGCCCTCTTCGGATACGATCCTTCTCAGATATACACTGGTAGGGGGCCCTTCGAGGCTGCTGGAGTGGGCATGGAGGTCAGGCGCGGAGACGTGGCCCTTCGTTGCAATTTCGCCACAGTTGACGAAGAGAGGAGGGTGCTTGACCGGCGGGCTGGAAGGATACGAGAGGGCACAAGAGAGCTGGCGGAATCCATCGACGGAATGGAGATCGATGGCGTGGTGACGCACTTCAAGGAAGGGACGGAGCATAGGGGTGTCCTCCTACTTCGGGGAGAGGGACTCGATCCACGCATCACAGATGGGGATTCCCATGAAATCGGAGGCCCCGTTCTGGAGGTGAAGCCTCTCGTCCCGCAGGCCGAGAAGACCGCACATGTCGTGAACGAGTTCATGTCGAGGGCGACGGAGGCCTTATCAGACCACCCTGTCAACCTGACGAGGAAAGGGCAGGGGCTTGAGCCGGCCAATTTCATCCTCCCGCGAGGCGCTGGCAAGTTTCCCAGCATCCCACTCGTGAGGGAGAAGTGGGGCCTGCGATTTGCGGCCATCGCCGGGGTCGCCCTCATAAGGGGAATCTGTCGATCTGTCGGCATGGAAGTACTGGATGTGAAGGGAGCTACCGGCGGTCTGGACACGGATATCGAGGCGAAGATTGAGGCCGCCATGAGGGCCCTAGAGGAGTATCACGTTGTGGTGGTGAACATAAAGGCCCCCGACGTGGCGGCCCACGATCGAAAACCGGGACTCAAGACGGAGGTTGTGGAAAGGATAGATAGAAGCCTCGGCATGCTTAGGGAGGGAATCCAAGAGGACTGGATAGTGGCGGTGACAGCTGACCACTCAACCCCCTGCGATACTGGGGATCACAGCGCCGACCCAGTACCTCTCCTGGTCTTTGGAGACGGCGTGAGAAGGGATGACGTAGTAACCTTTGATGAGATATCGGTTGCGGTAGGCGGACTCGGCCGCCTTAGGGGCGTGGATCTGATGCCACTCCTTATTGACCTAGCCAATAGGAGCGAAAAGTTTGGGGCTTGATGGCGATCTTCCCCTCGGGAGAGGAGGTTACATAATCCATGGGAGAGGCATTTCATAGAAGGTGATCCAGGGGGGAATCGTGGCCCTGAGCCGTTCCGTGAGACAGGACATCGCATTAAACTCAAATAGGCGATGGG
Source organism: Thermoplasmatota archaeon (assembly GCA_022848835.1). Lineage (GTDB taxonomy): Archaea > Thermoplasmatota > Thermoplasmata > RBG-16-68-12 > JAJISG01 > JAJISG01. The sequence continues at coordinate 3,450 of JAJISG010000115.1, forward strand.
TCATCGCAAGCGCGGCTCTGGGAGATTTTCCTTGCCCGATCTAGCCATAATAGTGCCAATTACAGGCTTGGTATCCCTGGCTTTCGCGGGACTCCTCACATGGGATGTTCTCCGTCAACCGAAAGGTGACGAGGATATTCAGAGGATAACGAGGGCGATAGAGGAGGGAGCCAGGGCATTCATGAGGCGGCAGTACACCTCGATAGCCTATCTCGCAATCATAGTTGCCGTGCTCTTTGCCGTAGCCCTCGGCGTGGTAAAGGGGATTGAGGATGGTATCAGGACGGCGGGGTCCTTCGCTATGGGCGCCACGTTCTCCGCCATATCGGGCTACGTGGGGTTGCACGTTTCCATCAGGGCCAACGGCCGCACGGCCAATAACTCCCTGAAGAGCCTTGACAGCGCTCTCAGGACCGCGCTTCGAGGAGGCGCTGTCTCAGGCCTCATAGTCATTGCCCTCAGCCTGCTAGGTGTATGGGGTATCTATCAGCTATACGGCGGGCCCTCCGCGCCCGAGCAGGGCAAGGTCATCTTCTCTATCGTTGGATTTGGCTTCGGAGCGAGTCTTGTGGCGCTTCTTGCCCAGCTCGGTGGGGGAATCTACACGAAAGCCGCTGACGTCGGAGCGGACCTGGTGGGGAAGTTGGAGGCGGGAATTCCGGAGGACGACCCTCGCAACCCAGCTGTCATTGCCGATCTGGTGGGGGACAACGTAGGAGACTGCGCGGGGAGAGGGGCAGATCTCTTCGAGTCGACAGCCGCCGAGAACATAGGGGCCATGATTCTTGGAGTCGCGCTGATCCCATTTTTCGGCGTCAACGGCATCATGTTTCCTCTGGTTGCGAGAGCCATGGGGCTGATGGCTACTCTCCTGGGAGTCCTAGTCGTCAGAGGAAGAGAACAGGAGCCGCCCATGGCAGCAATGAATCGCGGTTACTTCGTCACGATGATCATCGCAACGGCT
>JAJISG010000116.1 GCA_022848835.1 Thermoplasmatota archaeon
CTTGTGCTGTCGAGCAACCGTTCTGCCGAGGCGAGAGAAGGCGCCCGGCGCCCTCGCCTTCGATTCGGAGGCCGAAGAATCCGATGGTACCGTTGATCGCTCGTCTTCCTGCAGGAGCACCCACCCCTTCGCCCTTTCAGGGACACCTGCTGTGGCGCCCCCGGGCGTCAGCCTCAATGCAGGCCGGGCTCTTGAAGGTTGGCAATACCCAGAGCTGTCGGATACTCATGACAGTCTGGAGTGGAGTATGTGAGGCCCTCTCCCCGTCGGTATTCAACAGCCTCCGGATCAGGGCTGGGTAGAGGGCTAATCGTCACATTACTCACTTCGTTGAGGTAGATGCCACTCCCGCCATTCGAGGAGGCGTTGGTGTCAGTGACGATGAGGTCGCTGGTGTTGCGGAGGTTGAGGCCGCTCTGAATGTTGGAGGAGACGGCGTTGCCCGCAAAGGTGATGTTGGTGGAGGCGTCGAGGCGGATACCGAACCATCTGTTCATAACCCCTATTATTGGCGGTAGAGTGAGAGCAAACCCTTATGGTCCAAAGGTGATTGGTCAGCTTGAGGGGAGTTGAGTGAAATTCGAGTACGTCGGTGTTCGAGTGCGAGATCTCGATAAGGCTATAGAGTTCTACACGAAGGTCCTGGGGCTTGAATTCCTCCGACGGCGGAGGATGGAGTGGACCGGCGGGGAGATTGCCATGCTCAGGGACCCTCAATCGGGACAGATGCTGGAGCTGAATTGGTATCCGAAAGGGGAGTATCGGGAGGGCGACGAGCTCGACCACCTAGGCTTTGAGGTCGACGATGCGGAGGCCTTTCTCAAGAAGCTTGAAGAGGCGGGATGCGAGGTCGCCTATCCTCTGGAGGAACGGGGCTCATGGCTCTATGCTTGCGTGGCCGATCCTGACGGCATCTGGATTGAGATATACTCGGAAAAGCAGTGATTGTGGCCCCGAGGTGGGAAAACGTGACGGCGGAACAACCCAAGGAGATGGAAGCGCTACGGAGGTGGATTGGCACCTGGAAGGCGGACTATCTGGTGAGGTTCCCTGACGGAAAGGTTCACGAAGGCACAATGACCGTCCTCGCCACGCCTATGGCCGCAGGACAGGGGATACATATGGACGCCAAGGGAGAGGCGAGAGGTATGGAACCCTGGGAGGCCCACGCCCTCTGGGGATTCGACACTGAGAGCGGGGAGGTACACTGGTTTGCCGTCTCCTCAATGGGCGAAGTACACGACCATGTTGGCGTCTGGAAGGACGAGGACACTCTCGAACTTGAATGGAGGGGAGTGGAGGGCTCAAAGAAGGCTGTGGAACACACCACCTTTCACTGGAAGAACCCCCGCGAAGTCGAGATGAGGACCGTCAACACCATGGGTGGTCAGCAGGGACATACTATCGAAGGAACCTGGAGAAAGCGGGAGTAGTCATAGGTCAACCGTTCATGAAGCCTGACCGGCAGACTGTCCTATCCGCCAGAGATCACCTCTCCGTCGCTCCATTCTGTGTTGAAGAGAAACTCCTCCTTAACAAAGCTCCAATAGCGACTTCTCCTCAAACGCTCAGGCAGCATGGTCTTGAGATAATCCACATAAACCTCTCGCTCCACCGGCCTCCCGTCGTGCATGAGCATGTGACCGTCTGAATCGTAGGGGAGGTAGACATAGCCAAGGCGACCTGTAACGGGATCCCTTTCCCGATGCTCGGCAAACTCCCTCAACCCGCGGAACCGGAAGAACCGTCTGTCAGGCAAGTGCAGGAGGTCCTCGAAGCTAAGACCGTACATCGTCTCTCCCATCACCTCGATTCGGTTCAATACCTGCTCTGCCCGCTTTCGATCGCAGCCCGCCTTCGCCATGATCACCGCCAGGTTGATATCCCGCACTTTCCCCCTGACCTCTCTCGTGTAGATGGCCTGGGCCTCCGCATTGCCCAGGGTCTTGAAGATCCCCTTCACCGCCTGCCCGCTGAGCTCACTACCGAACATCTCCAGGCCTCGAGG
>JAJISG010000117.1 GCA_022848835.1 Thermoplasmatota archaeon
TCCTTCATACTCCTGTCTGCCTCAGGGATCCTTCGGGCCAGGCAGAGCATGAGGCCGATTGCATGCTCGGCCACTGATTGGCTGCTCCCTGCCGGGGCGTTGACCACCATGATGCCCCTCTCCGTCGCAGCCTCCACGTCGATGTTCTCGATGCCAACTCCGGCACGGGCGACTACTCTCAGCCTCTTACCGCGCTGAATCACCGCCCCCGTCACCTTCGTGCGAGACCTGACGATGAGGGCCTCGTATGCCTCGATCAATGCAAGTAGCTCTGCAGGCGACACCTCCTTCGCAGTCACGTCGTAGCGTTCCTCGAGGGCTGCCATGGCCTCACCGTGCAGCTTGTCGGCCACGAGCACCCTTGGGTGTCCCTCTGTTTCGTTCATGGGAGTGGGAAGATGAGGGGCATAGTTAGGGCGATGACCAGTATGAGCGTTGCGGTCGTTATCCTCCGATCAGGGTGGATGCAGAGGGGGAAGCTGGAGCGTACTCAGATATGGGCTTGACGGAGAAAGAGCCCACCTTTGCCTGACCTATGGCCTCCGCCGCTGCCCTCGCTCCCTGCAAAGTCGTAACGAAGGGGATGTTGAGGTCTACGGCGAGCCGCCTCATCATGAAGCCGTCCCGCCGGGACCCTGTGGTCTCCGTCGGCGTGTTGATGATCAGCTGTATGGCCTCACTACGCATCAGCCCGATGGCGTCGGGCTGTCTCCCCTCGCTTATGCGGTACACGGTTTCCACTTCGATGCCCGCTTTCCTGAGATAGGAGGCCGTGCCTTTCGTGGCCTGAATCTTGAGCCCGAGAGCAGCGAACCGAGAGGCAACTTCCACCATCCCAGGCTTGTCCTCGTCGCGGACAGTTATGTAGACCGAGCCGTTCAGAGGGAGCCTGTTGCCCCCCGCTATCATGGCCTTGTAGTAGGCCCTCCCCAAGTCCGAGTCCAGGCCGATGACCTCTCCTGTGGATCTCATCTCGGGGCCCAGGATAGAGTCCACTCCCGGTAGCTTTTGAAAGGGGAAGACAGGCGCCTTCACGGCCACGTGTCTGACCTCCGCCTCGCCCACGTATCCGAGTTCTTTCAAGCTGTGACCAAGCATCACCCTGGTGGCCACCTTGGCTAGGGGCACCCCGATGGCCTTCGACACGTATGGTACAGTCCTGCTGGCCCGGGGGTTGGCCTCCAGGACGTACACCTCGCCCTCCTTCACGGCCAGCTGGAGGTTTATCAGGCCCACCACTTTCAGGCCGCGGCAGATCCTCTCCGTGATCCTCCGGATCTCCGAGAGTATATCGGGGGAGAGAGTCTGGGATGGGAGGACACACGCAGCATCCCCCGAGTGGACCCCCGCCTCCTCGATGTGCTCCTGAATGCCACCTATGAAGACATCCTCCCCGTCGGAGATCGCGTCCACATCCACCTCCACGGCGTGGGTCAGGAACTTGTCGACCAGGATGGGGTGGTCTTTAGACACGCGTACGGCGCTCCTCATGAGCCTCTCAAGCTCCTCCTCCCCGTAGACCACCTCCATCCCTCTGCCACCCAGGACGTAGGAGGGCCGGACCAGGACGGGATAGCCTATCCTGGAGGAGATCTCCCTCACATCTTCGAAGGAGAATCCGGTGGAGAAGGGGGGCTGGACGATGCCGAGCTTTCCGAGAAGGGACGAGAAACGGGATCGATCCTCGGCCATGTCGATGGAGTCCGGGGAGGTGCCCAGGATGCGAGTGGGGATGCCCCTCCTCTCTATGGCCTCTTGGAGGGGGACAGCCAGATTCACGGATGTC
>JAJISG010000118.1 GCA_022848835.1 Thermoplasmatota archaeon
GGAGCTGTTCGTCGAGGTCCGAAAGAAGGCGGCGGACGAGATGGGATTTCCGATGACCCTCTTCGGAACCTGCCATGCAGGGGTGCCCGTGAAGAGGGTGGAGACCATAAAGGACAGCGTGCTTCTCTCCCTGGGACCCGATGATTTCAAGGAGTACATCGTGAAGCGGAAGCCTCGGGACTAGGGATTTAAGCTCGGTCGGCGATATCTGGACGTGGACGAGATCGAGGTGCTCCCAGGGGTCTTCGCCTCCAAAGACTACGCTCTCTACCTGGAGGAAGACGGCGCCCTAGTCATAGCCGATCTCCACCTGGGTTACGAGGGTGCCCTGCGGGAACAGGGCGTCTCCCTCCCCCGCTTCCAGAAAAGGCACATCCTGGAGCGGCTGGCCAGTCTGATGGATCAGTACCACCCCGACGTGCTCGTGGTGAATGGCGATTTCAAGCACGAGTTCTCCAGGAACCTGACGGAGGAGTGGAATGAGGTACTGGACGTCCTGGACTTTCTGGAGAGGAGGACGGAGGTGGTGATGATCCGTGGCAACCACGATAACTTCCTGAAGACGATCCTCAACCGCAAGGGCCTTGACCTTCATCGGTCCTACGAGTTCGGGGCCTTCACCATCGCTCATGGTCACGAGCCCGTGGAGGCGAAGGGGGCCCTCATTCTCGGTCACGAGCATCCTTCCATCCGCCTCAGGGACAAGATCGGTGCCTCCATCAGTCTACCCTGCTTCGTCATCACGCCGGATATCACCATCCTACCGGCCTTCAGCCCCTTGGCCTACGGCTCTGACATCCTTCGGGGACCCTACCTCTCGCCGATCCTCGACCATCGCCTCATGCAGGAAGCAAGGTTCTACGGTCTGGATGAGAAGCTGGGCATCCTGGACTTCGGGAGGAGCGAGGACCTCCTGCGGGAGAGCTGATGATATCTCAATAGACTTATTAACGGCCGGCCGGATATGTCCCATCTGATACTATGCCTCAGAAGACTACTCTATCGATCATCAAGGCAGATGTGGGGAGCATCGCTGGCCATCAGGTAGTTCACCCTCGCCTGGAGGAGATCGCGAGGGAGTCCTTGGAGGAAGCAAAGTCCATGGGCATCCTCGAGGACTTCTACGTCACCCACTGCGGCGACGACCTGGAGCTGATCATGACCCACCGGCTAGGCTGCGATAGCCCGAAGGTCCATGAGCTGGCATGGCTCACCTTCCAGAAGGGCGCCAAGGCAGCCGAGGAGATGCACCTTTACGGCGCGGGGCAGGACCTCCTGGTGGACGCCTTTTCGGGCAACGTGCGAGGGCTGGGACCAGGCAGCGCGGAAATTGAGTTCAATGAGAGACCGGCGGAACCCGTGGCGATCTTCATGATGGACAAGACGGAGCCGGGAACCTTCAATCTGCCCATATACCGCATATTCGCCGACCCGTTCTGCTCGGCAGGCCTGGTCATAGACACCGCGATGCACGAAGGATTCCGCTTCGAGGTGTGGGACATAAGGGCCCACCGCCGCGCCTTCTTCGACACCCCTGAGGAGACCTACGACCTGCTAGCCTTCATAGGGACCAAGGGTCAGTACGTCATCAAGCGGGTGTTCGCCCGCAGCGACAAGGTGCCTGAGGACGAGCCGGTGGCGTGCATGAGCACGGACAAACTATCACATATCGCCGGTAAGTACGTGGGAAAGGACGACCCCGTGGCCCTCGTCAGAAGTCAATCGGGCCTCCCCGCCATGGGTGAGATCCTCGAAGGCTGGTCTTGGCCCTTCCTGGCTGCTGGATGGAACCGAGGGAGCCACAATGGCCCTGTGATGCTCGTCACCATGAAGGATAACCGGGTGAGTCGCTTCGATGGGCCACCCAGGGTGTTAGGCCTAGGTTTCCAGATATCCGACGGAAAGCTAGTGGGGCCCGTTGACCTCTTCGATGATCCCGCCTTCGAACCTGCTCGAAGACAGGCAGCGGAGCTGGCGGACTATATGAGGAGGCACGGTCCCTTCGAGCCCCATCGCCTACCCATGGATGAGATGGAATACACTACTATGCCTCAGCTCATGGCCAAGACGAAGGATCGCTGGGAGGACGTAGACTAGGTTTCATGTCCCACCAGATGACTAGACGAAACTAGCTGTCAGCACACTTAGGTCCCAAATCAGCAGAACGAGGACCAGGGTCCGGACCTCTTAGTGCCGAGGAACGTTCCGAAACTCACCTAGCATCTTATTTGCGGTAGCGATACGCGGGACTAATTCCTCGGGTGGATAGGAGGCTTCCGTAACCTTGCGCTACTTCTAGTCGCCGTCATCGTATCGA
>JAJISG010000119.1 GCA_022848835.1 Thermoplasmatota archaeon
GTATTCTCGAGGTTCTATCAAAAAGCTTTACATAGCTGAGCTTTCTGCTTTGAATCTAGCTCGGACATAGGCGGACACCCATGGGAAGGAAAGAAGACAACATTCGTAAGGCGCAGACAATAATCCACAAGCCGCGTTACATTCGCAATATTGGGACAGTGGCCCACATCGACCACGGCAAGACGACTCTGAGTGACTCCCTCATCGCCGGAGCGGGCATGATGTCTGAGGAGCTAGCCGGTCGCCAGCTGATGCTTGATTACGATGAGCAGGAACAGGCCCGCGGTATCACCATCAACGCCGCCATCGCCTCCATGGTCCACGAGTTCGAGGGGGAGCAATATCTCATCAACCTAATCGATACCCCGGGGCATGTCGACTTCGGAGGCGACGTCACCAGGGCCATGAGAGCCATAGACGGCGCCATTCTCGTGGTGGACGCAGTGGAAGGGGTGATGCCGCAGACGGAGACAGTCATCCGTCAGGCCCTCAAGGAACGGGTAAGGCCCGTGCTCTTCATCAACAAGGTGGATCGACTCATCAACGAGCTGAGGATCGGCCCGGAGCAGATGCAGCAGCGGTTCCTTAGGATCATCTCAGAGGTCAACAGGAGAATCACGGAGATGCTGCCCGACGATCTGGGAAAGGAGTGGCGGGTCCAGGTGGAGGATGGCAGCGTAGCTTTCGGCTCCGCCCTCTACAAGTGGGCCATCTCCGTACCGCTTATGCAGAGTTCTGGAATCACCTTCAAGGACATCTACGGGTACCATGAGGAGGAGAAGCTGGGGGAGCTCTCCAAGATAGCACCCCTGCACAAGACGGTCCTCAACATGGTCATCCTGCACCTTCCAGACCCCTACGCAGGCCAGAAACTCCGAATCCCGGTCATCTGGAAGGGCCCTCCTGATTCGGATCTAGGTGAGGCCATGATCGGTGTGGACGAGAATGGCCCCGTGGCCTTTGTGATTACCAAGATCATCATGGACCCTCACGCTGGGGAGGTCGCCACGGGACGCCTCTTCAGCGGCACCATAAGGCGGGGTCAGAAGCTCTGGGTCGTGGGCATGCCGAATCCGGAGCGGGTTCAGACAGTCAGCATGGTCGTCGGTCCTGACAGGATTTCGGTAGAGGAGATAACGGCCGGCAACGTGGTGGCCTGCGTCGGCCTCAAGACCGTTGTGGCAGGGAGCACTGTCGCCACTGATGAGGATGCGATACCGTTCGAACAGATCGTGCACTACTCAGAACCCGTGGTCACTGTGGCCATCGAGGCCAAGCACACTAAGGACCTGCCAAGACTCGTGGAAGTCCTCCGTACCATCGCCAAGGCTGACCCCTCCATCCAGATGGAGATCGATCAGGAGACTGGGGAACACCTCATGTCGGGCATGGGAGAGCTACATCTGGAGATCACCCAGTACAGGATTGTCCACGAACATAGCGTTGATATCATGGCCTCCGACCCCATAGTCGTCTATCGCGAGAGCGTTCAGGGCGGGGGAGGTCCCTTCGAGGGGAAGTCCCCCAACAGGCACAATCGCTTCTACCTGGAGGTGGAGCCCCTTCCGACTCAGGTGATGGAGGCCCTCCAGAAGGGCGAGATACCGAGCAACCAGAGGATCAAGGACCCTAAGGGGCTCTCGCGGACACTAGTGGAACTGGGGATGAATAAGAAAGAGGTCAGGAACGTGGTCTGGATTCAGAACAACAACATCTTCCTGGATGTCACCAAGGGAATACAGTACCTCCATGAGACCATCGAGCTCTGCAAGGAGGCTTTCATCGAGGCCATGAATCGCGGACCGTTAGCGGCGGAGAAGTGCATGGGTGTGAGGGTACGCCTGGTGGACGCGAAGCTTCACGAGGACAGCATCCATCGGGGACCGGCCCAGGTCATCCCAGCGGCCAGGTCCGCCATCTATGGGGCCATGTGCGAAGCCGGCCGCATCCTCCTGGAGCCGAAGCAGAAAGTGGTGCTCAACCTGCCCCAGGACGTCATGGGGTCTGCCATTGCGGAACTCCAGTCCCGGAGGGGCCTCATCGAGGACATCTCCCAAGAGAGGGATCAGGTGGTCATCACGTCCAAGACCCCCGTCGCAGAGATGTTCGGCTTCGCCACGGCCATCCGGTCTGCCACTCAGGGCCGGGTCCTCTGGTCCTACGAGAACGCGGGGTTGGTGAAAATTCCCCAGGAGCTACAGGGCGAGGTCGTGGGTCAGATAAGGTCGAGGAAGGGACTGAAACCAGAGCCCTACGATGCCACCTACTACGCCGCGTGAGACCTACCCAGGCGGCGTCCTAAAAAGGAATAAATAGGTCATGACGCTATGGAGACCGGCAATTGGAGGATAATTAATGCCAGCTAAGCCCCATCTGAACATGGTATTCATCGGGCATGTGGACCACGGCAAGTCCACCCTAATCGGAAGGCTGCTACTCGATACGGGACATATCGAAGCCCACGTTATCGACAAATTCAAG
>JAJISG010000012.1 GCA_022848835.1 Thermoplasmatota archaeon
TTTCATATATGATCTATAGCGGTTTGTCCCTGATTATTTTTATTGTTGCGTGGAGGCTTTTTCACCTTGCAGAAATACGAATAGCGGAGAGGGTTGGTCAATCGGGAAAGGCCTGTGGAATCGATATCTCTTCAGGTATGATAGAGGTGACGAGGCGAAGGTTGGCGAGGGCCGGTCTCATGGATAGGTGCGCGATATGCTGTGGTGATGCCGTGAGATTACCCTATAGAGATTCCGCCTTCGACGCCGTCTTCATGTGTTTCACCCTCGAACTATTTGAAACGCCTGAGATACCGAAGGTTCTTGATGAGATTAGGAGGGTTCTCAAGCCTGCTTGCAAACTTGGCGTTGTCAGTCTTTCCAGCGAGGATAGAAGATCCATTCTGCTGAGGCTATATGAGTGGGCTCACATGAAGTGGCCCAGATATGTTGATTGCAGGCCAATATACGTGGAACAGGCTTTTAGGAAGGTAGGATTTGAGGTCGAAACTAAAGCAAAGGCCAGGCTCTTCGGTCTGCCGATTGAAACCGTCATTGGTAGGGCTGGTGAAGAAATTCATGAACCACGGGGAGGGATTCCTCAGGCGACCAACGCCGAATCCTAGTCGCTCCTTTCTTCAAGACCCGCCCCAGTGCGCCGACTGTAGTCTCTGCAAAATCAAGCCGTAGAGGCTGCCCTCTCGACCTTTTCTCAGGGCCTTGAGCCTCTGGACTATCAACTCCGGAGTAGATCTGGCTATGAGGTCTACCCTTGGCGTCCTGTCTACGATGAGATTATGGTTCTCATCCAAACCCCTAGCTTCGATGCCGTCTACCCTGACGTCGGTCAGCTGGAGAATCGACCTGGCGGCATGGGTCACCACGACAGCGTAGCTCCCACTCTCCTTGAGAAGGTCCAAGAAGGTGGCTATGATGGCTGCCGCGGCCTCCGGTTCCGTCATCGCCTCCAGCTCATCTGCCAGAACGAGCTTCCTGCTCTCGTCGAGCGCCAGAGGCATGAATGTTGTGAGAAAGCCCTCCAAGGCGCCGGCGCTCAGGGGCTTCTGCCGAGAGAAGAAGTAGCAAGCGTCGATCGGCTCGAGGACGGCCTCTCGGGCGTTGACTGGAAGGCCCATGGCAGCCAGGATATGGACCTGGGCGACCGTCTCCAAGAGGGTGGTCTTTCCACCGCTGTTGGCCCCCGTCAGCAGGGCACTGCTTTCTGGGGGAGAGAGACGATAGTCCACTCTCTGGGCTTCGGGCGCATCGATGAGGGCAAGGTGGAGCGCGCCCTTCAACCTCAACCCACTACCCCAACGAGGAGGCTGCAAGTCGTATTCTAGTGCGAAGGATCCCAGGGCCATATCGAAGTCAAACTCTAGTGCCTTCCTGTGGGCCCTTCGAACATCCTCCTCCATGACGCTAAGCAGCCCGGCGGTCCGCTGGAGGGTCTCAAAGGCCTTCATCTTGGCCCTCCGTCTGCTGTCCCTCAGGGCCTTTTCCAGATCTTCCTCTTCCAAGGCCAGGGGGTAGGCCGGATCCAGCTTGACCCTCAAGCCCGTCTTCTTGAGAATCTCCTCCTCGCCCTCCTCCGTCACCTCGAGGAACACCTCCTCCAGCCGGCGCGGAAGTCCTTTCTGCAGTACCTCCAGGACCTCCTCTCCTTGGAGGGACAACCTGGATAGCCTCTCTTTCAGGGTCTCATTCAGGCGACGAATAAGGTCCTCCAGATCATGTTTCCTGAGGATCGGCGACTCGACCCTCAGGCTGGAGAGGATCTTCAGGATCTCCTCTGTCACCTCCATACCCTCCACGAAGGCCCCCAGTTTCTGCAGAACCTGAAGGAGGTCTTCGTTGGCTCTGAAGAAGTCCAGCACTGCTTCCGGGAAGAGC
>JAJISG010000120.1 GCA_022848835.1 Thermoplasmatota archaeon
TGAATGGTTAGGATTCAGGCTGAAAGCGCTTACCCATATGTTGTGGTTTTGTATTTGAAAGATTTGGCCCTATATTCCATCCCTCAAGTCCATGTTTCGAAATAATATCCCATCAATTATAGCTCTCTGAATTTTACGGAATAAGGCAAGTTATCCCTTGTTTGAGTCAAGGGAATTTTAGGGCTTCAGGCAACCCAGGACCGCTGCATGAACGTGATACCCTTGCCGAGTGTAACTTTCAACCGTCAATCAAAAGCGATTGTGATAATGACTGAGGTGTTGATGGACAGAGGAGAGCCCCAGCTAATCTTCACCATAATGGATAAGCAGAGAGTGTTGGCAAAAATTGCTGAACTACTGGACACGGCCACAAGTAGCTTCATCATATCCACCCCCACGCTGTCGGAGATCAGGGAGTACCTTCGTAAGCGCATCGAAGCCGCCCTCAAGCGGGGAGTGCACATAACCATAATCACGGCACCCAATCAGAAGGTTCTGGAGGGGGTGGAAGTCGTTCGAAAGCAGGGGCTCATAGCCACGGACATCATAGCTGATGGTGAGAAAGCCCTCATCGCCGCCCCGGACCTCAATGCGTGTGGTTATACGGACAATGCCTCCCTCGCGAAGCATCTCGAGAACTTCCTCATAATCCTCATGGAGCGATAGGGGGACCTTGTTAGAAGACCTCGACGTCTTAATCATTGGCGCGGGTCCCGTAGGCGGGCACACGGCTGAGCTCATAGCCAAGGCGGGATTCTCGGTCGCCATTGTAGAGGAGCATCGGGAGGTGGGGGAACCGGTCCAATGCGGCGGCATCTTCACGCCCAGAGTCATGGACCTGGTGGACTGCTGGAATACAGTCCTTGAGAGGATCAGGGGCTGCGAGTTCTACTCTCCGAGCGGCAAGGAACTTGTGTTGGATGGTGGGAAGACTGCCGCCTTGGTCGTGGATCGGGCCGCCTTCGACAGGGAGGTCGTCAGGAAAGCCCTCCAGAAGGGCGCCACGTGCCATTTGGGAGCCCTTGCCACGGGGGTTCAGAGAGCAGATGGCGGTCTGTCGGTTCGGGTCTTGATGGGTGGTATTGAGGAGGAGATCCGGTGCAGAATAATCATTGGGGCAGATGGTGTCAAGGGCAACGTTACGAAGTGGTTCCACCTGGCCAGGCCCTACCGCGTCCTCCCCGGCTTCGAGGCCGAGGTGGTTGGGGCAGAGCACACGCCCGGATACGTGAAGGTCTTCATAGGGAGGAAGGTGGCCCCGGGCTTTTTCGCTTGGCTAGTCCCATCGGGGGGAACGGCTCGCGCCGGGCTCTGCCTGAGCCAGGGAAACGCCAGAGCATACCTCGAACGCATGTTCCTTCAGGGTCCTCCAGCCTCCTTCCTGTCGGGGGCGAAGCCCGTCGGATACATCATTGGCGGGATTCCGATAGGTTTGGCGAGGAGGACCTATTCGGACAACGTGATGGTCGTTGGTGACGCTGCCTTCCAGGCAAAGGCCACTAGTGGGGGTGGCATCTACACGGGGCTAGTATGCGCCGAGCATTGCGCCCTCACCGCAATCGAAGCCCTTGAGGCCGGAGACCTCTCGGCGTCCTTCCTCGCGCGCTATGAGGAACGATGGAAGAAGGATATCGGTAGAGAGCTGAAGAGATACCTTTTCCTCCACAAGGTCCTCTCCAGACTCAACGATAAGCAGATGGAGGAAATCCACAAGATTCTAAACAGGCCAAGGCTGCTAACGACGATCTCAGAACTTGGGGACATCGACTATCAATGGCGCGTTGTGCTGGGTCTACTGAAGCAAGAGCCGCGCCTGCTCAGGTATGTCGGCTCCGCCATCCGGGCCCTCCTCTAGAAGGAGTGCCGCTCACCCTCCATAGGGAGTATGCATTCCCTCCCTTCCAGGGCTCCAGTAAGTTCTTCGCGAGCTTCGCCGTGCATCAAGACTACTGTGGAGGGGTCGCAGCCCTCGACGAAACTCACGAGGTCCTTATGATCCGCGTGAGCTGAGAAATCGTAATAAGCTACTTCACACGTGACTTTCGTCCTTGCTCCGTGAATCTCGATGAGACTCTCCTCGAGGAGGCTTCTGCCGTTGGTCCCCTCCACCTGATATCCTGTGAGGATAACGGCGTTTCTCGGATCGTCCTTCAACCGGTCGAGATAGAAGAGAGCTGGACCGCCAGACAGCATTCCACTCGTCGTCACGATCACCTCCCCCTGAAGGGCCTTCTCCCTACCGTGATGGGAACGTATTATCCTACTTCTGCCAAACGCGCTCCTCATCTCCTTCACCGATCTCAAGAAGCCTGGATGTCTGAGGTACACCTGGCTCACGCCGCGTCCCATGCCATCCAACCATACATCGAAGTCCATCTCGGAGAGGACCATGAGAATCTCCTGGGTCCTGGCGACGGCGAAGCAGGGTACGAGGGCAACGCCACCTCTCTCCACAACATCCTGGACCTTCTTGAGGAAAGCCTCCTCCGTGACGGCCCTATCGGGATGGAAGCGGCCCGCATAGGTGGACTCTATGATGAGTACATCGCACCCTACTGGGCGAGCTCCCCGGACGAGTCGTGTATCAATGGTCTGCAGGTCCCCAGTGAAGAGCAGAGTCTGGCTACCCCGGATCTCGAACATGCTTGAGCCAGGAATGTGACCGGCGGAGTGAACGCCGACCTGAAATCCGCCTATCTCGATGGTGTCCCCGTAGCCGATGGGGAGGACGTTGCTGTTCATCGTCCTGATGTCCAGCTTTGAGAAGGGTTGGGGAAATCCCTCTATCTTACTGACCTTGATGCTATCCTCCAAGAGGATATTCGTCACGGCGGTTGTCACCGGAGTCATGAGAACATCCGTCTCGGACCTCCTGCTCACTACGGGTATCATGCCACAATGGTCGAGGTGAGAGTGGCTCAAGAAGAGGGTATCTACCGGCGGTGCCTCCATGGGGTATACTGGGGGATCCGCTGGTTGCACACCATAGTCGAAGAGGAGTGTGATTCCCTGGTGCCTGAGTAGCATTCCGAGGCGGCCCACCTCGCTAGCCCCACCGAGAAAACTGATTTCCATTCGTACGTTCTAGTCGACTAATCTCCCTTAAGGTTTCCGCTATGGAAGACCCAGTCCTTGATGAGAGGAGGAGGAATCGGCATCGAATTCCTCTGAGCGAAGGCACCCTATGAATCCGCCATATCTCCAGGACTGTGGGCCCTGGTCCTTCGACCCAGGGCTTTGAGGCTAGGCCAGATTCTCTGACACCTTATCGCCCTCTCCATTCTTCGCCTTCCTAGGAGCCTCATAGCATACTCCAGCCAGAAATCGGTGGGAAAAAAGCCGTCGGCGAGCTTCTTGATCCTCACACTTATCTCCAGTTGCTCCCCCGCCAAGGCTCGCCATCTCCTCTCGTACTCCTGGATAGACAAACCCTCCTGGATGTGACCTGCAATCACGTTTCCGGCAATCCTAGCACAGAGCATGGCGAGGTTGATCCCACCGCCGTTGGTAGGCATGACGTGACCCGCTGCATCTCCTACC
>JAJISG010000121.1 GCA_022848835.1 Thermoplasmatota archaeon
ACTACGGCTTCGACTACATCCCGGTCCTGGAAATCAAGCAGATGTGCGGACGGGCTGGCAGGCCCCAGTATGATGACTACGGGGAGGCGGTCCTCCTGGCTCGCCACGAGGAGGACGTAGAGGAGATGCTGGAGAACTACATCCTGGCGGGACCGGAGTCTATCGAGTCCAAGCTCGGCAGCGAACCGGCACTGCGGATGCACCTGCTGGCCGCCATCGCTACAGGCCACGTCCAGACAGAGGTGGAGCTCCGTCGGTTCATGGAGAGGACCTTTTACGCCCACCAGGGGGATGTGGCCGATATCGAAGAGCGGATCGATGCGGTCCTCGATTTCCTCGAGAGGGAGGACTTCATTGTCCAGGGAGAAGCGCTCAGGTCAACCCTCTTCGGGAAGAGGACCTCGGACCTCTACGTGGACCCGTTGTCCAGTGTTGCCCTCCGGGATGCCCTCAGATCCCCAAAGCGGGGCACCCCGTTCTCCTATCTCCACGCCCTGTGTGCCACCCCCGATATGTCAAACCTCTACCTGGGCCGAAAGGACTATGACTGGGTGGAGGAAAAGGCCTCGACGGCTGAGCTGCTGGTGGAGACGGAGGACTACGATTTCCTCCTGGCGGAGGTGAAGACGGCGTCCCTCTTGGAGGATTGGATTGAGGAGAGGCCGGAGGATAAGGTCACGAAGAAATTCCGAGTTGGTCCAGGGGATATCCGGCGGATGGTGGGGATGGCCCAATGGCTGCTCTACGCCACCCACGAGCTGGCACGCCTCTTCAGCAAGAAGAGGATGAAGACTTTGGCTAGGTTAATGCCGAGGATCAAGTATGGAGTCAAGGAGGAGCTGTTACGGCTGGTTGACGTCAGGGGCATCGGTAGGGTCAGAGCCAGGGCCCTCTTCGAGCGTGGTCTTAGGAACACTGAGGATCTAAGGAAGGTGGACATTCAGCAGCTGGCGAGAATCCCCTCCATAGGGCCGACCATTGCGAAGGGAATCCTATCCCAACTCGGGAGGAGGGAGGAGGTAGAGGAGGGTAAGCGCGAGGGGCAGTACGGCCTCTATGACTTTGGGTAGATATTAGTCCGAGAGGAGGTTCCCCTCACTATAGGCAGGCTTGACGGAACCGAGGGCAACCCTTCCCGCAGGGGATATCGGTCGGGCCTGCCAGAGGGAGGCGTTGGAGGAGAGGCATGAGGTATCTGGTCGTCGGCGCCCGAGGTAGGTTGTCTCGCGTGGAGAAGTTCATGGAGACCCTACAGTCAGAGGCTCACAGCGTGGGCCTGGAAGCCCAAGCCTTCGACGCGGACATGGTCTTCGGAAAGGACCACATCCTCTCAGCTGTTCATCACGCGGAAAGGGCCATCGAAGAGGGCACTAACGTAGCCTCAAGCAGGATGCTTGAAATCCTGGTGTATGCCTCCGGAGAGAGGCAGATCTCCACCGCCTTGGAGAAGGTGGGTCTGAAGGAGGGGAAAGGCCGCATGGTGATCCTGGCCTTAGGCGAAGGGGACGTGAATCAGCTTCTTGAGAGACTGGGCCTGGAGAGGGATGATTCCCTTATCGAAGGTCAGCGGGAGATGCTTCCCACCTTTGGCATAACGGAGGAAGAGGTGGGGACAGTGCTGCCCGATAGGGTCTTCGACCTAGTCTTGGAGAGGGTAGCCCTGGTGGATATTGTAAGGTAAAACCCGCCCACAGACAGAATGCCTGGAAGGAGGGTACAGGGGCGGGGGCGTAAGTACCAATGGATGAGAGCGATTGCTT
>JAJISG010000122.1 GCA_022848835.1 Thermoplasmatota archaeon
CTCCGATAACCAGAGTGGTCCTGTGTCCCCGGCTTGCCATGGCAGCCCCCAACTCCACGGTGTTCGTTTCACGGAGGACCTGAGGATTCTGAACGATCGACGGGACTCGGGGCCTCGCCATGGTTGCTGGCGTCAGGGCAGGTGTCCTGGCAATCGGATTGACGATGACGATGTTCAGTCCAGTTCTCACCTCTGAAAGATGATATGTCGGACAAGTCTACACAATCTCGTGTCACCGACTCGGTGCTTTTGCCTCCTGCAGGCTCTCCATTCCCCCCTCCGTCACGGACATGTACTCTTCCAAATACACGTCAGGATCATGATGCGCCTCATAGGCGCGCCGAGCAGGTTCCCTTAGCCTCTGAGGAAGGCCTTCCTCTTCGAAGCCATCGAGTGTGGAGAGGATGTCGGCAGCACGTGGCTCGAAGGAGCTCCCGGCTTCCCCGCCGCTGGTCAGCTCTTCGAGACCCCCACGTCTTGACACGAGGAGGGGCGTGCCCCACGAGAGTGCCTCGATTCCAACTAAGGGAGAGTTATCGTGCCAGAGGGATGGAATAATGAGGGCTCTCGCCTTGCGATAGAGGCGGGTGAGTTCCAAGGGGCTAACCCAACCTTTGACGTCTATGTCGGCTAGCTTCTTCTCCTGCAACCCCCTCAGGCGCCTCTCATCCCTCCCGTGGCCAACGAAGACAACGGAGAGGGCCTCAGGGCGCATTGACGCAGCATGCGCCAGTTCCATGACGCCCTTGCGAACATGGTGGTCTCCCACATACAGGTAATAGTCTCTCGGTTCCCACGTGGGGCCATCGGGATTCTGGTCCGGGGCGAAATTGGGGATATGCACGATGGGGCATGTCACCTCCTGCTCAATCGCTTCCGCCATGAACCTGCTGGGAGCGATCACGCAATCGACCTTCCGGAAGTCTCTCCATGCGCGTTCGGTCCGCCAAACCTGAGGAGGTCGTCGGGAAACGAGGGCACAGCGCGTGCAAGTTGGTGCGTCGCAAGGATAACGACCGTACTTGAAGAGGTCACTACGGGGGCAGCGAATCCAATAGTCGTGAGCAGTATAGAGCGTCCTTGGCGTATGGGTCTGGCCCAAGACACCCAAACCGAGGAGCGAGATGTTGTGAAAGTGTACAACGTCAGGACGGATCCTTTTCATGAGATCCTCATGAAAGCGCGTGACGCTCTTTGACCGACCAAGCACGTGGGCAGCGATCGGCTGCATCCTCCCGTAGGGGCTGGGGATGGGGTGGAGTCGGATCCCATCGTGCTCGATTGTGGCCGAGGCAGGGTCTCCTTTACGTTTCAAGTTGTACGCCGCAGGGGAGAATTCCACATGGACCTCGTGCCCTCGTTCGGAAAGGGCCTGCGCCAAATACTGCACGTGAGTGGCGTCCCCTCCCAGGTGATAGGGAGGATAGAAGGTGCTCACCATGAGAAACCGGAGCGTCTCCATGGTCCCTCCTAATGCGTGTTGTGCATCCCGTGGACGAAATAGTTGTTGAGGATGCGTCTCATATACCGCGTCGCCAGCTCGAAGTCGTCCCGGCTCGCCAACGCAAATCGGGCATTCTGCCACCACCAGCGGGGATTGAAGTACAGCTTCGTGTAGGCAATCTTTCGCAGATGGTTCAGCTCTTCCGGCGTGAGCTCATCTGTGCCGACCATCGAGGAATCCTGGTACATGTCCCGCCAGTCGACGTCCTGTAGGAGCCCTTGGGCCCGGAGGTCATCGTAGAGCTCCGTCCCCGGGTAGGGCACGGCCACGTTGAACTGGGCGCCGTTGGGCAGCGTCCGCTGAGCGAATCTGATGGTGTCCATCGCCGTCTCCCACGTCTCTCCCGGCAGGCCAAGGATGAAGGCGCAGTAGGTCTTGATGCCTGCCTCCTTCGTCCACCGCACGGCGTCCTCGGCCTGGCCCACGGTCGCCTGCTTCGTCATCGCGTCAAGGAGGGTCTGGTTGCCGGACTCCACCCCGTAGGAGATGCCGCTGCAGCCTGCCGATCGCATGGTCTGCAGGAGTTCGGGGCTGACTAGGTGCACCCGGGTGTTGCAGTACCACCTCAGGTCGAGGCCCTCGCGCCGGATGCCCTCGCACAAGGCCTCCACCCGCTTCCGGTTCATGGTGAAGGTCTCGTCGAAGAAGGAGACGGTTCGGATGCCATACTCCTCGCTGAGGTACGTGAGCTCCTCCAGCACGCTCTCCGCCGAGCGGGCCTTCCATCGCGTGCGTGCCACGGTGCAGAA
>JAJISG010000123.1 GCA_022848835.1 Thermoplasmatota archaeon
CCTCGGAGCTCGTATGTCTCTGCTAGACGTCGCAGGGCCACCATCTGGGCCGCGGTTCTCATATCCACGCCCTCCATCCCGGCCAGCTCCCTGGTCTTACCATACGCCTTCAGCATGACCTCCCTCAACTTGCTCTTCACGTCATCCAAACCCCAGAACTGGTACTGGCTATTCTGGACCCACTCGAAGTAGCTGACGGTGACGCCACCAGCATTGCAGAGGATGTCAGGCAGCACCATAACCCCCCGCTGCTTTAAGATGCGATCCGCCTCTGGGGTGATCGGGGCGTTGGCCGCCTCGGCTATCGCCCCGGAGCCGACATCCTTGGCGTTGTGGCGATGGATGACATGAGTGAGGGCTGCGGGTATGAGGAGGTCGCACTCCGTGCTCAGGAGCTCCTCATGGGTAATGTTCCATCCACCTGGGAAATCCACCACGCTACCGTTATGCACCTTGTGGAGCCTCAGCTTCTCCACATCTAGACCGTCCTCAGCCATGACCCCGCCCCGGGAGTCCGATATCGCCAATACCCTGCATCCCTGCTCATGGAGTAAGCTTGCCAGACTGCCACCTACCTTTCCGAAGCCCTGGATGGCGACAGTGGAACCTTCCAGTTTCCTTCCAGAGTCTCTGAAGGCGTCCTGGACAACGTACAATAGCCCTCGGGACCCCGCCTCCATTCTGCCAGGGGAGCCACCCACCTCGAGTGGCTTTCCAGTGACGACCCCAGGGACGCTGAAGCCCACGTTCATGCTGTAAGTATCCATGGCCCAAGCCATCATCCTCTCGTCAGTGTTGACGTCGGGTGCTAGGATGTCCTCCTTGGGCCCAATGATGATGGAGATCTCGGAGACATAGCGGCGGGTCATTCGCTCTACCTCCCCGATGCTCATCTCCTTGGGGTTGCACGGAATCCCTCCTTTGGCACCACCGAACGGCAAGCCTAGAAGGGCACACTTCCAGGTCATAAGGGCCGCCAAAGCCCTGACCTCGTTCAGGCCGAGGGCGGGATGGTACCTCAACCCCCCCTTGCAGGGTCCCAGGGCCGTGTTGTACTGAATCCTGTAGCCGTCAAATGCCCTGAGGGACCCGTCGTCCATTCTCACGGGGAAGCTGACGGCCAGTTCCCTCTTCGGGCGCTTGAGAATCTCGATAAGACCGCGGTCCAGATCTAGGCGGCGACCCACCTCCTCGACCCTTTGCTGCACCGCCTCGAACGGATCCATCACCATGAGCGGCTCAGGACCTCAGGGCCTAGGCAGCCACTTAAAACTTCCCGGAGCTGGTCGATGTGAGACTCCTGGTTCGCTTGTTCATGCTAATGTCGAGGACACCGTTGTTGAAGGTCCATGAGAGGCTGGAGGCATCCACGCGTTCCGGCATGTCGAGAACCTTCCAATACCTGCGATAGCCCTGGGCCTCGATGGTAATCACCCTCTCGGAGGCACGCAACCTGATCTTCTCCGGTGTGGCCCCCGGTAGATCCACCGTGATGAATATCTGCTCATCCCCTTCTATCACGTCGTAAACTGGCTCTCTCTCGATAGGGTCTCGCCTCTCCACCGTCGGCTTCATGGTACCGAACTCCCTGATTTTGGGGATACCGTCCTTCCCCACCCTGACGGAGAATCCGTACACAAATGGGCTCTTGAGGTTCGAGGGTTTGCCCTTGAAGAAGGAACGAAGCATCTTGTCAATCTTCTCCCGCATCTCCTTGAAATCTTCTTCAAAGCCCATAATGGCCCCTCTCTCCTGTCGGGATGCCTTCTCTTCAGGTCTCCTTCACCCATGATTAGATGCCCGAAGCTAAGAGTGAATAGCTAGCCCAGCGATATTAATGTTTCGGCCACGATAAATCCGCTGTCGCCATCTCCTGATAGTCAGTAGGAAAAAGTGTCGGTGAAGGGTGATTGTTCCCTTGAAGTACTTCCTCAAATCTCGGCAAACCTCCCCCTTCTTGAGAGCTGTTGTCTCACACTTGGGATGATCGGCGAGTGGATCCCTTTCATCCCTTCTGGTCCTAGGCCACGCTTTTGTCCTCAGCGTTCAGGAACGGTCCCCTCTCAGCCTCACACTTGTTGCAGTGGAGAAGGTACCATCCGGGCTCTCCAGCCTTCTTGATCATGCTCTGCTCCCCGCATTCGGGACAGGTATAGACCTTCTCACCCATGACCCTAACCGAACATAATCCTGGATCGCTCAGCGATGTCCGCCATATCCTCCCCATGCTTCTTCAAGGTGGACTTCAGATGGCCCTCAATCACCTCTGCTTGCTGGTAGAGGGGCTTTGGATCAATTCTAATCTGTGGTACCAAGGGGTCCAGAATCTCCAGCAGTTTGGCCGCCGATTTCGCGTCCGGATACTCCTTGGTCGTCTCTGCTAGCAAGCAGGTGACGTTCAGTCCCATGGCCTCCCCCAGGTAGCTGAGAATCCCCGACAGTCCACTGATGATACCCTCACCCATAGGCTTCACGTTCAGCTGCTTGAGCCTCTCGAGGCTCTCCTTACTGTTCGCAGCCCCGTAGACCAGGGTGTCGCTGGCACCTGCAGGCCTGCTGAAGCCCTCGAGCACGACCATTTCCAGCACCTTCTTCTCCAAACCCCACGATAACAACGCCTCGCACAGGTCATAGAGAACCTCTGCCTTCGGTGTGACCTCAGAGAGAACGATAGCCAGCTGGTTGCACTTTCCGTCCACGCCGCACACCATGGGGGCCGCGTGAATCCTCACGGGGCTTGCCACCCGACCGTCCCTCAAAACGGCCATCGGTGGAAAGTCCCGGGAAAGGATGGAGGCTATCTTCTCCAGGTTCAGGGTAGAGACGAGGAAGTTGCTCGCTATGCTCCCCACGAGCCCGAGGCCTGGAAAACCCACCACGACGAGGGCGGCTGACAGGTCCATCTCCTTATGATCGACTATTCGCATGGACGTGCTCATATGACCACAATTCAATCGGCCCCCCTCTATTAAACGTTTCATGCGGGACCGTTCCTCATTCCCCCTCTTCTTTACGTGACTGAAGCTGCCTTATCCTATCCAGGACCATCCGCTCCCTTGGAATGCCCACGAACTCTAGAGTGCCATCGATGACTATCCCTGGCGCGTACTTGATGTTGAACTGCGCGGCGTATTTCGGGTCATCCCTCGGATTCACCTCCCTGTAGACGAGGTCTGGAAGCTTCTTCCAGATGTAACCAAAAACCTTCAGAGCCCTCTCATGCTGTTGGCCTGTAGGAGACTTGAGGTAGACCAGCTCCACGCCATCCAGAAGGTCAGCGGCGCTATTGAATCTTTTCCCCTGGATTGGTCCGGAGAGGTAGATTCATTAGCTAGGCTCCTCTAGCCTCATGGCGTTGGTCGTTGGATGATTCTCATAGTGATCTCCGAGGCAGACCCGGCCAGTACGAATATCCGAGGTCAACTCCTGCAGCGGGGGGGATGGGCAGAGGTAGGCCACTTTGACGATAACCCGATCTACCGGAGAGATAACAGGTTCCTCCTAACCACTCGGAAATTCCACCTGGATTGGGACCACCTCGATCGGGAGGTGGAGAGCTCCTTCGGCCAGAGCCCTGACCTCATCATCTACGCGTCCAGGCATAAGAGTGAGAGCGGGATGAAGGCCTTCACCATACATCCAATAGGCAACTTCGGCGAGGCTAGATATGGGGGAATCCCAGGCAAGCTCGTCCCCACCGCAGCTCACTGGATGACTCAGGCCTTGCGCCTGCTAAAGAGGAAGGCGGCCGGTATGGAACACGCAGTGTCCTTCGAGGCCACCCATCACGGTCCCTACCTGGAAACCCCTACTTTCTACATCGAGATAGGCAGCGACGAGGCAGCATGGCGGGAGGAGGATCCTGCG
>JAJISG010000124.1 GCA_022848835.1 Thermoplasmatota archaeon
AGCCCATAGATCAGATGAATCAGGAGCTCCCGGAGGTCTATGAGCAGCTCAAGGAGATGGCTGAGCTCCTGGAGAAGTACTTCAAGGATATCCAGGACCTGGAGTTCACCATCGAGGATGGTAAGCTCTACATGCTACAGACCAGGGCAGGCCAGAGGACGGCCTCAGCGGCCGTTAGGATCGCCGTTGACATGGTGAAGGAGGGATTAATCAATCAGGAAGAGGCCATCCGGCGAGTAACCGCGGAGCAGGTGGAGAGACTGCTGCATAAGCAGGTGGACCCCCGGAGGGACATGAGGGTTATAGCCAAGGGTCTCAACGCCTCGCCGGGGGCAGCCGTGGGCGCTGTGGTCCTCCACCCCGATCGGGCCGAGGAACTCGCGGCCTCGGGACAGAGGGTCATCCTCGTTCGGACGGAGACCACGCCCGATGACATCCACGGTATCGTCGCCGCCGATGGAGTCCTTACGAGCCGCGGCGGTCGGACGTCCCATGCCGCCATCGTGACCAGAGGCATGGGGAAGCCCTGTGTGGCGGGGTGTGAGGAGATTCGCGTCGACTACGAGAGCGGCTCCTTCTCAGTCTCAGGAGTGGTGGTCCGGGAAGGCGACATCATCACCATCGACGGCACCACGGGGAAAGTGGTACTGGGTGAGGCTCCGCTTGTTGAACCCGAGATGACGGAGGAGTTCGAGATCCTCCTGACCTGGGCCGATGAGATTAGCAGCCTTGGTGTCAGGGCCAATGCCGATACCCCCGAAGATGCTCGGAGAGCTCGGGAGCTAGGGGCGAAGGGCATCGGGCTCTGTAGGACGGAGCACATGTTCATGGCCGCTGACAGGCTACCGATCATGCAGGAGATGATACTGGCCGCCGACCGAGATGAGCGACTCGAGGCCCTGGAGAAGCTCTTGCGGGTTCAGAGAGAGGACTTCATAGGCATCCTGAGGGAGATGGAGGGCCTCCCCGTGACCATCCGACTGTTAGACCCTCCCCTCCACGAGTTCCTGCCGAGCTTGGAGGAGCTCCTGGTGGAGGTGACGGAGATGAGAATACAGGGGGAGAATCTGGAGGAGCTTCGCAGGAAAGAGGACCTGCTGCGAAGGGTTCGGGGTCTCCACGAGGTCAACCCCATGCTCGGGCTCAGGGGATGCCGATTGGGGCTGCTCTACCCGGAGATTAACGAGATGCAGGTGAGGGCGATCATGGCGGCGGCATGTCACCTGAAGTCCCAAGGCGTGGAAGTGATCCCTGAAATCATGATACCTCTCGTCGCGCTCCGAAATGAATTGGCCATGGTGAGAGAGCAGTTGGAGGCCGTGGCGATGGATGTGATGGAGATAGAGGGCGTGGATGTGGAGTACTCCTTCGGGACGATGATAGAGGTGCCCAGAGGAGCGATAACTGCGGACGAGATTGCGGAGGTGGCCGAGTTCTTCTCCTTCGGGACCAACGACCTGACCCAGACCACCTACGGGTTCAGCAGAGACGATGCGGAGGGGAAGTTCCTGGCTCGATACCTGGAGAAGCACATACTGGATGAGAACCCCTTCGAGGTCCTGGATGCGGAGGGCGTGGGAGAGCTGATGAGGATTGCTGTGGAGAAAGGGCGCGGAACTAGGCCCGATTTGAAGGTGGGCATCTGTGGGGAGCACGGCGGGGAGCCGAGGAGCATAAGGTTGTGCCATCGGCTCAACCTGGACTACGTCTCCTGCTCTACCTTCCGGGTACCAGTAGCAAGACTGGCTACCGCTCACGCTGCACTCGAGGAGAAGGGCGCGGTTGTGGAGGAAATTCGCTGACCCATATCTCCGCTCAGGTAGGCGAGCTCGCCATCTCCACGTTCTCCATCCTCCTGCTCTTCGCCTTCATCCCGCCCATCATCTTCGTCATCTGGTTCAGGAACACTGAGAGGTTCCAGAGGGAGCCTTGGGGTACAGTCTTCAGGGTCTTCGCCTGGGGCGCGGTAATCGGCGTCGTAGTCGCCATAATCCTCAGCATCATCCTCGAGGCCATCTTCGGTTTCATACTCACGGAGACGGGGCGGTTCCTCCGGCAGTTCTATGTGAAGTTGGGGGAGATACTCGAGGGGGATCGGAATCTGGGTTTTCTCGTCCTGGTAGTCTTCGTCGCTCCCATAGCCGAGGAGCTGGCAAAGGGACTCGGCATCCTTCGGGTCAGAGCTCACATCAACGAGATGGAGGACGGAATCGTATACGGCGCCTCTTCAGGTCTGGGCTTTGCAGCCACTGAGAACCTCCTGTACGGGGCAGTGGCTTATGTGGCCGAGGGGCTGGGGGCCTCCCTCATGATCATAGGCATGAGGAGCTTCTCCTCCGTGCTCCTCCACGCCTCCGCCAGCTCCGCCTTCGGCTACGGAGTGGCCAGGAGCCGCATCTCCCCACAGCCCAAGAGTATACTTCCCTTCTTCCTATTGGCCGTCTTCATGCACGGGGCTTACAACTTCTTTGCTAGCTTCGGCGAACTCTTTGCGGGAATGTATGGCGAGGGTACTGCCCTCATAGGCTTTGTGGCTGCCGTCTCCATCGCCGTCCTAGCCATCGGCCTCGCTAGGTCGGCCATCACCAGGGAGGAGAGGCGGTCCATCCCGCAGTGAGGTGTTGACGTGACGTGGGTGATGACTCCCGGTGGCAAGCTGCATGTCGGAAAGATAGTATGCCTGGTGAGGAACTATAGAGCCCATGCCGAGGAGTACGGCCAGAGAGCGCCATCCGAGGCGACGTACTTCATGAAGCCGTCCACCTCCATCATCCATGACGGCGAGAAGGTCGTCGCTCCCCGTATCGCCCACGACCTTCAGGCTGAGGCTGAACTCGCTGTGGTCATGGGGTCTACGGCGAGGGGAATTTCAAGGAATTCATCCATCGAGTGCGTCCTTGGATACGCTGTCTTCCTCGACATAACCGCTCGGAACCTTCAGCGGTCGGCTATTGGCAATGGGTTGCCTTGGACCCTGGCAAAAGGGATGGACACATTTGCCCCTGTATCGGAAGTAAGGGCCCGGGGGGAGGTCGCCGACCCTCACGACCTGGAGATCCGACTGAGGGTCAATGGGGTGACTCGACAGAAGGCCTCAACTGGAGAGATGATCCACAGGGTGCCGGACATCATCGCATCCATATCGTCCCACATGACGCTGCAGAAGGGCGACATCCTCGCCACAGGGACTCCGGAGGGCGTGCCCACAATCCGGCCAGGGGACGTTCTGGAAGCGGATATAGAGGGCGTAGGTCAGCTCAGAATCGGTGTAGAGGCCCCATCGCCACCTTGAACTATGGATTCAGCTGCTGAGCTCCAGAAGGTCGAGGCAGTCGAAGCAGAAACTCTCTCTCTTATCATCTGGAAGGAGGATGAGCTTAAAGCCGCACCTTCGGCAATAGCCAATGCGGTCCTCCTCTTCGCTGAACTTCCTTATATCGGGTCTCAGTTTCAATCCTCTACGCCGCCCCCGTCAAAAGGTTCCCGATCGGATGGGGGCCGCTAGGCCTCAAGGTTATTTAATCTTTGCTCAGCACGTCGATTTATCGACATCCTTTATGAATCAAGAGGCCATCTCCAAGCCGTGTCCCTCTTCGTCACTCTGGAGGGGATCGATGGGTCTGGCAAGACCACCCTCGCCAGGCATGTGCACAAACGCATGGAGGCTCACGACATTGACACGATTGCGACCCAAGAACCCACAAAATCCTGGCTGGGGGATGCGGTCAGACGATCGGTGGATGAAGGTGCCGACCCGTGGGTCCAGACCCTCCTGTTCCTCGCGGATCGGAGTCGCCACATCGAGGAGATCAGGGAGTGGATTTCTCAGGATAGGGTCGTGATCTGCGACAGGTATCACGATTCCACCGTCGCGTACCAGGGAGTGGCCCTAGAGGGTCGCGTCTCGAATCCCTTGGAGTGGATAAGAAGAGTGTCCTCCCCCTTCCTTCTTGAGCCGGATATTACGCTCCTCCTGGTTGTGGAGCCGACGGAGGGGCTCGCTCGACTCTCCGCCGTGAGAGAGAGGACTCCCTTTGAGGAGCTGGAGTTTCTCAGAAGAGTTCAAGAGCTCTACCTCAGACTGGCTGTGGAAACGCGCTTCGTCAAACTCGACTCCTCCCGACCACCTGAGGTTCTCGCAAGAGAGGCGGAGGGGATAATCCTCTCCAGGCTTCAGCGGTAACTGTTACGATACTCCGGTCCATTCTTCGACAGAAGAAAGGCCTTGGCAAAGACGGCCGCCATCTCGACGTCCCCTCTGTCGAGATGGATCAGAAAGGCCTTACCGTAGACTCCCTTCATGGACTGCGTTGGAACCGGTTCCGTCAACGCCCGTGCATTCGGTCCCTCCTATCTTTACCTTGTCGTCATGAGAATCCGGCCTGATTCTGATATGGGCCGATCGCTAAGGGGTGGGATCTTTTACCGACCCGCCGCCTATATCCTACCGTGAGCTCCGTCTTGAAGAATAAGCTGGTCAAGGATCTGGAGGTGACGAAGCGAGCGCTGAGCAAGGTCACGACATCTGCACCTGCCCGCACCTACATGCTACGCATCGCTGAGGATTTCCTCGGGATGGCTAAAGCCTACTATGAGGACGCAGTGCACTTCAAAGAGAGGGGCGACGTCGTGAATGCCTTCGCTTGCGTAAACTACGCCCATGGATGGCTGGACGCGGGTGCCCGGCTGGGCGTCCTAGACACCGGAGGCGACGACCAGCTCTTCACCCTACTGTGACCTCAGAGCACTCTAGCCCCTGAGTTGTCCACTCGCACCCTGTAGACATCCCCCTCTTCCACCAGCGACTCCTGCAGCTCCTCCACCTCTCCGATGGCGAAGATGGAGTTGCCCAGCATGCACATGGAGGCCCTTCCATGAAGGCTCGCCCTGATCACGGCGCCCTGTATGGCGCTTGAAGCGAGGAGGGTCTGTCGCGCGAACTGGTAGGCCAACCGGAAGAAACTACTCAGGTCCCTCTTCAGCAGGAATCGGTCCACGCATCGACGGCCAACGCCGTTGACACTCCTGACGATCATCTCATTGGCGAGCATGGCTCTGGTTGAGAGGGGAGGTCCAAGGATGCACAGGATGACCTCTGAATCGACTGTGGTTGTGTGAACGAGGCCATGCGGAGGGACTCCAGGTCTCTCCCTTATGTCAAGGCCTCCCAGGGATTGGGGGTACACGTCTCCGAGTCCAGTCCTGCATTCCAGCTCAGCTTGGTGGGCGATAGCCACTAACTCCTCCAAGCCTCTCGGTCTCCCCAGGGCATCGTTGAGGGCTAGGAGGCTGCTCAGGGCCCCAGCCCCGCTCATGGCGAAGCCCTGGGAGACGGGGAGCTGCACTTCCGAGTCAACGACGACCTCCATCGGCTCCTCCATGAAGAGGTCGAGGGCCCTCTCCGTCACCTCCGACGGCCCGGGACGACCCTTCAGGTGTACATCTATCCTTGTCCTCGAAGCCTCTCGGGCCTCGACACTAGTGAGTACTCCCTTCGAGAGGCAGAGACCCGCGCCCCGGGATCCCATCTTGAGGGGGTCCTCATCTTCACAGATCTGAAAGAAGGCAGTGACGTGGCCTGGGCAGAATGCCCTACCCCTCAATGCCATGGAGGACAGCGCTCCACAGACCCCAGGAGGCCTCCCTCTTCGAGCCCTTGAAAGTCTCAACCCTTCCCTCGCGGTCTATCACCGCCCAATCCGCGTGCCCCTCCTTCACCCGGGACATTTCGTTGGCGACCATGTAGTCCAGGTCCGTCTCCTTGAGTCTGCCCTTCGCCCTCTTCATCAGCTCTTCCGGCTTGACCCTCGACTCCAGCTTGAAGCCTATCAGGGTCCCCCGATATTCCTCCCTTATCCGCTCCAGGACACGTACATTGGGCTTCATCTCCACCCTAAGGGTCTCCAGGCTGGAGGGTATCTTCCCCCTCTTCCTCTCCGGCACGTAGTCGGTAATGGCAGCCGGGACTGCGCAGATGTCATGGTCGATATCCTCCACCTTGGAGAGGAGGTCATCCGTACTCTCAAACCTCCAGGTCCTCAAGAACAGCGGGATGGAGAAGCTACATCTACCCATCCACAGTTCCACATCGGCCCCTCTGAGGAAGGCGGATCTGGCCAGCTCCACCCCCGTCTCCCCTGTGCTCAAGGCCGTCACTATCCGAACGTCGTCCAGGAGCTCTCCTGTGGCCCCAGCAATGACTAGGACCCTCCTCCCCTTCATATCCATGGGGCCGAGCCTTCGCATGGCCCTGGCGGTGATAACCTCGATGTCCGCCAACTTGGCCTTCTGCTCCTCCATGAGGGGCTCGATGAACTCTACCCCCAGGCGTCTCAGCCTCTGGATGTTCTCCCCCACGATGGGATGATCGTACATGGAGACGTCCATGGCGGGAGCTACCATGATGGGGATACCGGAGCCTAGGGCAGTGATGGCGAAGGTCGTCACAGGCGTGTCATCTATGCCCGATGCCATTTTGGAGATGGTGTTGGCGGTGGCCGGGGCGATGAGCAGGAGGTCCGCTCTCCCGCTGGAGCCGCAGAGATCCACGTGCTGAACGGAACCATCCAGCTGGGACACCGGTTTCCTGCCGGCGGCGAACTCCAAGGCATTGGGGTGGATGATGCCTTGAGCGGCCTCAGTGATAACCGGATAGATGTCGGCACCGTGGCGGATCAGCTTCCGAGCTAGCTTCACCGCCTCCACCGCGGCGATGCTGCCGCAGACGGCCAGAATGATGGTCTTTCCCAAGAGCTCTTCGCCCTCCGAAGCCCTTATGGCCTCGCTGGGATGCATACAATACCAACCCCCAACACCGATTTATAACTATTCGAGTCCAGATTCCTTATCTTCGAGGCTACGGAAGTCGGTGTGACAGGTTCTAGTCGCCACGACTGCGGCCTGGGCGAGACGGGGCTAGGGGAAAAGGTACGGCGAAGCTTTATGGAATCGCAGAACATGCGTCCGCTGTTTATGGGATACGAAGATAACCTCGCCTATCTCTACGGCCTTGAACGTTTCGGCATAAAGCTGGGCCTCGATAATATCCACCAGCTACTGGACCTAATGGGGAACCCTCAGGAGGAGTTCCCCTCAGTCCATGTCGCAGGTAGCAAAGGCAAGGGTTCTGTCTGCGCCTTCCTAGACTCCGTCTTGAGGAGCGCGGGCCATAGGGTGGGACTCTACACCTCGCCTCACCTTATCCGGTTCAACGAACGGATAAGGGTGGACGGGGACGAGATCTCCGACGAGGCCGTCGTCAGGCTGACGGAGCAGATTAGGCCCCACGCTGAGGCAATGAGAGGCGATAACCGAGCATCTCAGCCGACCTTCTTTGAGTTCACCACAGCCATGGCCTTTCAATATTTCCGGGAGGAAGGCGTGGACGTGGCAGTCCTGGAGGTAGGGATGGGTGGGAGGTTGGACGCCACCAACGTGATCCGCCCCGAAGTGGCCGTCATAACACGCTTGGAGTTGGAGCACACCCAGCACCTAGGAAGCACCATAGGGAGGATTGCGCGAGAGAAGGCTGGGATCATAAAGAAGGGGGTGACGGTTTGGACCCTGGAACAGCCT
>JAJISG010000125.1 GCA_022848835.1 Thermoplasmatota archaeon
GAGTCCTCGATGCTGACGTTCGCGAGGACTTCACCAACGATGATTTCTCCCTGGCGGCTCTCGGTGATTGTGGGGTTTAGGGGGAGCGGTTGGTCCGTCGGCCCTAGGGTTGCGAGGGGGGTGATGGTGGCGAAGGGCACGATGACGGCGAAGACGATGGGGACGAACAGGAGCGTGAAGACGATGTACTTGTTGCTCTTGAACTCCGCCAGTTCCTTGGAGGCGACTATCCAGGCCTTCCGCAGCCTCACGTGATCTCTCCCACGAGCCTCAGGTAGACATCCTCCAGACCGCGCTCCTTCTCAACGATGAACTCTATCTTACCTCCAGCCTCCATGATGGTCCGGGCGATGATGGGGTTGGATTCCCTGGCATCCTCCAGGACGATGTGCAGCTCACCGTCCATGACCTCCAGGTCCTCAACGAAGTCGAGGGCCTCCACCGCGTGAACCAGATCGTCCGTGACCTCCCTCAAGTGGAATATCGAGGCGGGCTTGAAGTATCGAGCGGACAGCTCTCGAGGGGTGCCCTGAGCCAAGAGGCGCGTGTTGACGACCCCGATCCTGTCGCAGACCCTCTCGGCTTCGTGCAGGTTATGGGTGTTGAGAAAGATCGTCCTTCCCTCTTCTTTCAGCTCTAGAATGAAATCCCTCACGGTCCTAGAGGCGGCAGGGTCGAGCCCGGCCGTCGGCTCGTCCAGAAAGAGGATTCGCGGCTCGTGGACCATGGCCCTGACGATGGCGACCTTCTGCTTCATTCCCTTGGAAAAAGTGGCGACGATTTCATCCCTCCTCTCCCAGAGGTCCAGCCGCTTGAGAAGCCTCCCTATCCTCTCCTTCCTCCTCTCCTCTTCCACTCCGTAGAGGCGGGCGTAGAAATCGAGGTTCTTGAAGGCGCTCAGCCTTTCATACAGCCCAGGGGTCTCTGGGAGGAGTCCTACCATGGCTCGGATGTTCATGGAGTCCGGGTTCCGGCCTACTTCGTTCCCCGCCACGTAGGCGTGCCCCTTCGTAGGGGCGATGAGACAGCTCAGCATGCGGACTGTCGTCGTCTTCCCTGCGCCGTTGGGCCCGAGAAAGCCGAAGACCTCTCCCTCTCTTACCCGGAGGTTGAGACCCTCTACCGCCACTATCTCACCGAAGGACCTTCCCAGCTCCACCGTCTCAATGAACTCGATCGACCTCTCCTCCTGCACTCCTGGCAACGGACGACAAGATGCCACTACTTAACCTGGTGATAAGGATATTGCCACTACAATCCATGGCCTCAGCTACTCAGGGGGCATCCGACGAAGGCCTCTCCCGCAGCTACTCGTTTCCCCTGGGCTCTGAGTGGGCCGGCGCGGTTGCCCTTAGGCGTCACCGCTCTAGTCCTTGGATGTCACCTCTCTCGAGATCATCAGAATGTAGGTCAGGAGGATGGAAGTCACGGCCACTAGGAGGGGTGTGAGGATTGCCCAGGTGAGCGTCAGGTTGGTGCTGTACTGTGCTAGTAGTCCCA
>JAJISG010000126.1 GCA_022848835.1 Thermoplasmatota archaeon
CGGAGGTTACCCCTGTAACGATGCCAGACCCCCAGGCCCACATTGGCCGTGCCGTTTTTCGGTATGACCCAGGCATACCCCCCCGGGGCTTGACTACCAAAATGGATCTCGAGGACATCACCGAACTCCCCGTCAACATCGCATGTAATAGCTGCTGCTAGATGCGCTGGAGCGTGAAGGCCTACCGAGCGGGCCACGAGGGAGAAGGGGCCATCCGCGCCGACGATTACCCTCCCCTTCAAGAGCCCCCTGGATGTGGAGATCTCCATCCCACGAACTCTCTGTACGACGCAATCGGTTATGATCTCCGCCCCCTCCCTCTCCGCCATGCTGGCCCAGTGTTTGTCCACCCTGTCTCTGCACACGGTGTAACCCTCGAAAGGCACATCGTATGCTCTCAGCGAGGGGCTGAAGATGCGTATGACATTGGTGCGAGCCTCCTTCAGCTCTTCTGGCAGTTCATAGAGGGATTCCAACTCCTGCGCCTTCGGGAAGAGGGCTCTGACCTCCTCGTTGGACGCCATGAACTCTCCGCACTGTACGGGAATTCCGATCTCCTTCCTCTTATCCACACATACTGTCGTGAGTCCTCTCCTTGCCGTGTATCTGGCAGCGGTGCTGCCAGCAGGTCCCGCCCCGACCACTATTACCTCGTAGATGGCGTTGCCCCCAGGACGGGAAGGACACTCCCTAGGAAGAGGCCCTTTGTCTCGACTCTTGTGAAGCCGATATCTCTCATTATCCCTTCGTACTGCGTAACGGATCCGATAGCGTCGTAGGTAACGAGGAGTTCGTGATAGGGATCATGTTTCCAGACCCGCCTCTGCCTACCCGGGACGAGTAGCCTCAGGAGAGCTGCAGCTCCTCTTCGCAACCAGAACTCCATGAGGCGTCGTCGAAGTTTCCCCGATGGCCGGAAGAGATCTACGATATGAAGCCGACCTCCTGTCCTCAAGACACGGTGAATTTCCCGCAATGCCCGCTCCTTATTCAGGAAGTCTCGAAAGGAGAAGATGCAGAAGACCCTGTCCAGCGAGGCCTCCTTTAGGGGGATATCTTCAGCCAGGCCAACCAGTGGCCTGTATCGCTCCTCTCTCAACCTTGAGGCTGAAAACTTGAGGATTGAGACGGAGGGCTCCAGTAGATATACCCGGCAGGATCGAAGGAGACTTGCAAAGCCACCCGGTCCAGGACCGATCTCCAAGACCTCTTCGCCATCCCTTACGGCGCTGGCCGCCAAGGACCTCCAGAGCGGGAGCTGAAGCATGGTAGAGGCATAATTGACCCTCTCGTAGTAGGGCATGAACTCCTCGAGGGATTCGATGACACTTCTCCACGAATCCCTGCCGAGGCCTTCTGCGAGCATAGGCTAGGATTCTCTCTTGAGAATGAGATCCACTAACCTGAGAAGCTCCAGCTTGAATCGCCCCGGTCGTAGTGGTCCTAGTTTTGCCTTTGCCCTTTCACCGAATTCAGCTGCCCTTCTTCGAGCGATGTCAACGGCTCCAGATCTCACGATGATATCTAGGGCCCGATGGACCTCCTCCGAGGTCTGCCCCTCCTTCTTAACAATGTCCGCTAGAGCCTTCCTGTCCTCGGAAGACCCTCTCTGGAGGGCGTCTATGATGAGTAGCGTGATATTTCCCTCCCTTACATCCGTGCCCGTCGGCTTTCCGAGAACATCCTCATTTCCCACCACATCGAGCACATCATCCACTATCTGGAAGGCAATGCCCAGTTCAGTTCCGTACTCAAACACGGCAAGTACCTCCTCCAGATTGCCGCCCCCAAGAATGGCGCCAATCTTAGCACCTGCAGCAATGGGCCAGGCGGTCTTCCGCGTCGTAATCTCGATGTAGTCCTTCTCCGTCACCGCAACGTCCCTAGCGCGGATCTGCTGACGAATCTCTCCTTCGGCCAGCCTACTACAGGCCTCAGCAGTAATCTCCACAATGGCTGGTTCAAACTTGCTGCCGATCGAGAAGGCCTGAGTAAAGAGGAAATCCCCCGTTACAAGGGCGCTCCGGACACCGTATTTCTTGTAGGCTGCCAGCTTACCTCTGCGCCTTGAGCTACCGTCATTGATGTCGTCGTGGAGCAAGGTGGCAGTATGAATGAGCTCAAGGGCGGCGGCAATCTTCACAGTCTCCTCCACGTTCTTCCCGCCTACGGCGTAGAACGATAGGATGGCGACAGTAGGCCTGATCCTCTTACCACCAGCGCCGATAACGTAATCGGCGATCTCTGTCAGAAGCTCCTCATCAGAATGAATACTCTCTCTGATGAAATCAGATACCATGGAAAGTTCCTTAGAAATCGTTAGGTCCCAGGAGGCCATCTGTCGAGTCTAACGTGTAACGATATATGAGGTTTCTCTATCTATTCCACATCGATGGTTGGGGCGCACAACTAGCCGCCTAGAGCTGTTCAGGCCGTGCCCGTCTGCCCACGGAGACGGCCCTAGTGATCTCGAAGGTCTTCCCGTTCCACATGAGAGCGAAAGAAGACATATCATGTCTGACGGCCCGGAGCTTCACACAACGAATCCTTCTCTGGACATCGACGTCTGAGACAGGATAGAGGCCAAGGTGTATCATGCCATCGGCAAGGTAAGCTTCATCCACATCTCTGCCCGGTGCGATGGCTTCTCCCTGGGTCTCGGAAATGATGAAGATCGTGGCATTCAGATCTCTAAGCCACTCGAAGAGATAGAAGAACTGAGTCCTTCTCACATCAAAGCTCGCCATGGTCTCCAACACATTCAAGGAATCTATGACGAGAAATTCGTAGGGGTCGGCTTCCATTAGGTTCTTGAGATAGCTCTTGAACAGGGTGATCCAGGAACCCTCAGCCATGAAAGAGAGGTTCTTTCTCAGGATCGCCATGTCGAAGATGGATAGATTCTCGTAGGCCTTTGGATTCTTCATGCCTATGGCTTCCAGATGCTCCACCAAGGAGGCCTTGCTCTGCTCTAGAGTTAGGTAGAGGCCCCTAGAGCCAGCGTGGAGGGCGTTATTGTACAGAATACTGAAAGCCAGGGAGGACTTCATGGTTCCAGGAGCGCCTGTGATGAGGATGATGTGACCATGGGGAATCCCACCATCGAGGTTCTCATCGAAGCCCTTCACGAAAGTTGATATCCTAGCTCTTGCCACGCTCTTCGCTCCATACTGGTCTCTCTCTTCTCGATAAAAAGCATATCGAGACGATTTCGATGGGTGATAACGTGATCATCTCAATAGGCGGGCGACTGCCTTCTGCCTCCAAGGCACCTGAAGCTTCTCCCGGTCGTAATCCGAACTCCTCTCCACAGCTTTCCTAATACTGGGTGCTAAGGACTCGAGATAGAGGATAATCATATCATCGTTCTTCCCAATCCAATCGGCCAGCATAACCACGGGCATCATCACGGCGATGAAGGGGTAGTACTGTTCAGGGTCCGGGAAACCCTCTAGTACTCCATCGAGGCCCTTGGAGGCGAGTTTGGCCAACCTCAGGAGATGTCCTTCGTAATCCTTCAGAGCCAGCCCTGGATCGTAGCCCTTCAAGGTATTAAGGGGGAGGACATCCTTTTCCCTCATCGCCACCAGAGAAAGGTTGGCAATGCCATCCCGAAGGTCCTCGTAGACACTCACAATGTTGTTCAGGAACACGATGATTATGTCGAAAAAGTGCCAGCCATTCATGAAGCTCTCCAGTCTCCTCTTCTTCAGCTTCCTCTCGAGGAACGAGATGTCGATGAGGTTATACCTCGTGCCACCACTGACGTAGCTGGCCAGGCGCTCATACCAGGGAATTCCCTCTTCGAGGGAGTGAAAGTTTCTGGATATACTAGCTACCTGACCAAGGTCCAGGTGCTGCTCCTTTTCAAACATCGTGAGAGCCTGTCCTAGTGCCACTCGCTCGTCGAGCGTCTCCATCTGATTGAACAGATCGCTTCCATGGGGGGAGAGGGTGAACAGGAGGTTGAAATTGCTGGTGATAGCCACAATCGTGTCAAATAGGGGCAGTTGTTCCTGGCTTAGGATCGATATGAGTCTCTTCATGAACGTGTTAGGATCAAGGGAGGGGTCTGTCATGGAGGAGAGGACCAGGTGGTAGAGGTCCTTCGCCTCCAGGTAGTTGTAGTCACCCTTGTCGATGAGGTCGTCGAGGATACCCGTCTGGCATTTGTAGAGTACCTTGGCAGCAATGGACCTTCCGATATTCTCTTGGCGCATCCACCTGAAGTATTTCTGGGATATCATGCAGGCACCAGTGGCAAAACGGAGGGTCTGAGGATAGTTCCACGGTAGATTCGTCTCCTCGATGAGTCCTCGGTCCGTATAGCCCCGCGGCCGGAGAGCCACGGAGAGAAGGTTCTGATCCTCAGCAATTCCATCCAGTTGCTGCTTTGTTCGCTGAAGATGTTCCTTGAACGTAGCTTTCTCGATACCCAGGTCGAGATTATCGAGGAGACCGAGCGCATATCCTCCCAGCTTAGAGACATTACTCCGGAGAAGGCTAACATCCGCTGGGCTAATGGCCACCTCTCTTCTGAGCATAGTCCTCCTTTGGTGGAACTGGCTTTCAGGTGGCCAAACGGTATCAAAAGAATTCGCTCGAAAAAATCAGCGATGATTGTCACATCTGAGGTTGAATACCTTTACTGAGATTGATAATGGCATGTCAATCTATTATGTTAGGTAGCATGAATCAAAAGCCTCAGAGAGGCGATAGGATCCTCGAGTACTTCGGCGCAACGACAGCGATCTTCCTGTCAATCATCATAGTAGCAGCCATATTGAGACAGAGAACTGGTAGGACCTTCCAGAAGATGCTCCTGGTGGCGGCGGCCATACTTCTCTCCGCAGCGGTCGCGTCGAACATCGCCATCGGCACGCTGCTGCGGCCGGAGAACCCAGAGAGCTTCATCGTGCTGAGCAAGAGGATCCAGGCCACCTTCGACATCCTCTTCGGCCTGGCCATAGGAGCCTTCCTGGTGGTTACATCCTCCCCGAAGATCAACTCCATTAGGGATTTCCAGAGGTACCTGGTTCGTGAGTTCCCCAGCTCTTACGTGGTCTACAGTTTCATCATGGCCCTCGGACTGTTCAGTGTGCTGACTACGACTGCGGAGGTGCAGTTGATGCCTGAGGGGGGTTACGTCATCCTATTCCCGTTCTGGTTCATCGTAATGACAACAATCACCATGTCTACAATAATGTTGTACATTCCCTACAAGCTACTCGGGTATCTTCATCACGTCAGACCTTCGCGCTCCGTCGCTCATGACACTTATTTCATCATACTGGGTCTGGAGGGCTACACCGTCACCGAATTCCTGACAGAGGTCGCATTCCCGAACTTCGGAATCGACTTTAGGATCTTCGGTTTCCTGTTAGAAGTCCTTCTCATGGCGCTCGTGGCCTTTGCAGTGAGGGAGCGGCGGTTTCTACAGGATCTCCGTGCCCTCTCTGCCGAAGCTCACCTCGAAACCGCGCCAAGCTTCCACCTGGAAGAGGGTTTCACATACATTGTCCTCGAATCAAAGCCCTCCCATAGCTTCGAGATCTTCACGGACATGGTCACCCATGGCGCACGAGGCCTATGCATTACGAGACAGCAACCTGAGAGGGTGGCCAAGGCCTATGGACTGGAGAAGACGCCCATTCTCTGGCTAAGCCGAGCGGTGGTCCACCCCAACTGTCTCCGACCAACACCGCCGGAGAACATAGCCATGGCCATAGACCACCTCCTCGAGATAAGCCCAAACAGTGTCGTGCTACTGGACGGTGTAGAATACCTGATGGCTCACAATGATTTCCACTCGGTTCTTACACTTCTCCACGACCTGAACGAGAAGGTGTCCATCACAGACTCCATTATGCTATTGCCAATCGACTCGAAGGCCTTCGAGGAGAGGGAATTCACACTACTTAGGAGAGATCTGCGGGTTCTCCAGGCTGGAACCCCTCAGCCAGCCACGCCTCGTGTTGAGTTTCCGCAGGGGTGATTCCCTGGTCTACAGGTGCAAGGGTGTAAGGCATTCTTTTTATGGAATGGGCTGCTTGAATATTTGTCAACATCACAGCACGTAGAAGTTGGTATGTAAATGGATGAGCTCCAGAGGATCAGAGAGGCGAAACTGAAGGGACTGTTAGAGAGGGCTATGGAGAAACCTCAGAAGGAGGTCTTGGAAGCCCCATTCGATGTGTCAGACAGTGATTTCGATGAACAGCTGCTGAACCACGACCTCATCCTCGTGGACTTCTGGGCCCCTTGGTGCGGACCCTGTAGAATGGTGGGCCCTGTCGTTCGTCAACTAGCCAAGGACTACAGCGGAAGAGTTGCCTTTGGTAAGCTCAACACCGACGAGAATCCCAAGACGTCCCTGAAGTACAGGGTCATGTCAATACCCACCCTCATTCTCTTCAAGAAGGGGAAGTCAGTGGAGGTAACTGTGGGAGCCGCTCCGAGGCGGAACATAGAGGCGATGATCCAGAAGCATCTTACCTAGGCTTTCTGCCCACCACTCTCCACAACCTCGAGCACTCTATCTACGATTCTCATGAAGGCCTTCGTCGTGTCTGAATCGGGATGAGCGATGACGAAGGGCCTGCCCTCGTCTCCGCATATGACGACCTGAGGATCCAATGGGATGCGCCCCAGGAAGTTGAGTCCGAGATCCTTGGCAGCCAACTCACCTCCACCGCTTCTGAAAATGTCGACGTGATGCCCGCACTCGGGACAGCTGAAGCCACTCATGTTCTCCACGATGCCAACAATCGGCATGTTGAGGGTCTTCGCAAAGGAGATGGCCTTTCTCA